>JAJFGT010000147.1 GCA_021776015.1 Alphaproteobacteria bacterium | reverse complement strand
AAAAAATAGCATTGGGGAATGATGCATTACTCGAAAGCTTGAAGATTCAACAAACGGATATGATCCATCAAGCCGATGAACTGCGAAGCAAAGGACAAACGGTGATGTTTGTTGCTGTTGATGGAGCGATGGCAGGATTTGTAAGTGTCGCAGACCCAATTAAATCCACAACACCCCAAGCCTTGCAAGATTTGCGAGCACAGGGTCTGCGTATTGTAATGTTGACAGGGGATAATGAAAAAACAGCTCATGCGGTTGCGGGACAACTTGAAATTGATGAAATTGAAGCCGGTGTATTGCCTGATCGTAAAAGTGAAATTGTAAAGAACCTGCAAAATAAAGGCTATAAAGTCGCAATGGCAGGAGATGGGATTAATGATGCTCCCGCTTTGGCTCAGGCTGATGTTGGTATTGCTATGGGGACAGGGGCTGATATTGCCATGGAAAGTGCAGAAATAACCCTTGTGAAAGGAGATCTAACAGGGATTATTAGGGCACGGAAGCTCAGTCAAGCGACTATGGGCAATATTAGACAAAATCTATTCTTTGCATTTGCTTATAATACAATGGGTGTACCGATAGCAGCTGGAATGCTCTATCCATTTTTCGGGCTTTTATTGAGTCCTATTATTGCCAGTGTTGCCATGACTTTTAGTTCTACATCTGTAATTTTGAATGCCCTAAGGTTAAAAAAAGTTCATTTATAGAACCGTTTCTATGTCTTATATAGCTTCAAGCCACGCCGTTTCATACTCTTCTAGATCTTTTAAAACCTGATTATATTGATCTTGTATGCGTTGGGTGTCTTGGCTATCTCTATTGTAAAAATCTGGAGCACTCATGCTGGATTCTAAAGTCTTCTTCTCTTTTTCTAGCTCTGATATCTTCTTCTCTACTTTGTCTTTATTGACTTGGCGCTTTGGAGAGGCATCTTTTGTTTCTAAGGCAGATTTATTCTGAGAATTCTGTTTTTGCTTCTTTTCTTTCTTACGGTCTTCTCGGCGTGATTTAACAACGAATTTCCGATAATCTTCCATATCACCATCAAAATGAGAGCAGGTTCCATCTTTTACCAACCATAAACGATCGGCAACACGTTCAACCATGTTTGGATCATGACTCACAATAATAATAGCGCCTTTGTAATTATTTAAAGCCTGAACCAAGGCTTCTCGCGCATCAATATCAAGATGGTTGGTTGGTTCGTCGAGTAAGAGGAGGTGAGGGGCATCAAAACTCATAAAGGCAAACAAAAGCCGAGCTTTTTCTCCTCCACTGAGTGATTTGATAGGATTGTCTGCAAGATCACGAGAAAAGCCAAAGGCACCTAATTTTGCACGAACGGTTGGTTCTCTGACTTCTGGTATTTTATTTTGCATGATGTCTATCATCGCTTCATAGGGCGTAGAATTTACATCTAGTTCTTCTGTTTGGTGCTGGGAGAAATATCCAATACGTAATTTCCCAGAACGGAAAACATCGCCCTCTAGTACTTTAAGTTTGTTGGCAATCAGTTTAATCAGTGTTGATTTCCCGTTTCCATTGGCACCCAAAAGAGCAATACGATCATCATTGTCAATATTTTCATGCACGCGACGTAGAACAGGGTTTCCCTCAGTATATCCTATATCAGCCTTGTTAATAGACAGCATTGGAGATGGTATTTTCTCTGGATTTGGAAAAGCAAAGCGAACGGCTCGGTGTGCAATAACAGCATCCACTAGATCCATTCTTTCTAGAGCCTTAATTCTACTCTGAGCCTGACGAGCCTTACTCGCCTGAGCTTTAAAGCGATCCACGAAGCTTTGCATATGTGCACGATGTGCTTGTTGTTTTTCAAACGTTTTCTGTTGCATGCCCAGTCTTTCAGCACGCTCTCGTTCAAATGTATCGTAGTTTCCAGTATAAAGTGTCAGGCTTTGGTTATCGACATGAACAACATGATCAATACATTTATTTAAAACTTCACGATCATGAGAAATGATAAGTAATGTATATGGATAGTCGGCAAGGTAGGCTTCTAGCCACATGAGAGCTTCAATATCAAGGTGGTTTGTAGGCTCATCCAAAAGGAGTATTTCTGGTTCTACGAAAAGGGCGGCAGCTAATGCAACTCTCATACGCCAACCTCCACTAAAAGATGAAAAAGGTTCATGCATTTCATGCTCTTTAAACCCTAGCCCTGTTAATAAAGTGGCTGCTTTGGCAGGGGCAGAATAGGCATCTAGATCATTGAGTCTTTGGTATATTTCTGCAATTTTATTGAGATCTGTTTCTGTTTCCGTCTCTTTCCAGAGTTGGGCTGTCTCTTCATTGGCAGCGAGAACAAGATCAATCAGAGGCGTGTCTGTCTCTGGTATGTCTTGTCGTACCATGCCAATACGCTGTTTTGAGCTTATGCTGACAGAGCCACCATCTGCTTGGAGATCGCCAGATATCAACTTGAAAAGTGTTGATTTTCCAGCCCCATTCAGGCCAATAATTCCCACCTTCCAGTTATCCATAATATTGAGGCTACAATTCTCAAGAATTGTACGTCCTCCAACTTTATAACTTAGATTTGATATTGTTAGCATAAGCTTCT
>JAJFGT010000146.1 GCA_021776015.1 Alphaproteobacteria bacterium | reverse complement strand
CAAAAAAGATGATTAAAAGATAAGATGTTTTAAGTAATGTTGTATAACAGCATATACTTAAAAGAGGTGAATCATGAGTGCATATAGGGCAGAACCCGATGGACAAGAGCAAAGCGATAATAAGGCAAAAGGAGCTTTTCGAACCATTAGTGAAGTTGCTGATCAGCTCGGCGTACAACAGCATGTTCTACGATTTTGGGAAACAAAATTTTCACAGGTAAAACCTCTTACTCGAGGTGGTGGGCGTCGTTATTATAGACCTGAAGATGTCGATGTTTTACGAAAAATCCACCATATCCTTTATATAGATGGCTATACTATAAAAGGAGCACAGAATCTCTTTAAAGGCTTAAGTAAGGGACAAATAGCACAATTATCACTTCAGCGTGAGATGTCTAAACCTGCCAATGAGTCTTTGTCACAAGCGACACCATCTATGCCAAACGCTCAAAGTACAGCAAACTCTTCTCAGGGGTTAAGTTCTCGGCAAAAAGCTATTTTAGAATCTCTCTTAGACGATCTAGTAGAAATGCGAGATGATTTATTAGATCATCGTAATTAATATACTTTTCGTGTGTTGCTCAGCGTCTCTAATTTGTAAGATTTTTCTGCTTGAAAAGGGAAAGAGAATAGATTAGATAATAGCGACGAACTATAAGACACAATAATTTCTTTCTTTTCGGAGTGTGGCGCAGCCTGGTAGCGCACTTGCATGGGGTGCAAGGGGTCGGAGGTTCGAGTCCTCTCACTCCGACCATAGAATGAAATTATAATACCCAAAAGGATAAGGCAGAATGAAACAAACGCTTATTCTTACAAAATCTTCTCCTCCCGATATAGAATTTTCTGAGGCTATTAAGCATTATGGTTTTGAAATTCTTCATTATCCTGTGTTATCTATTCTTTACCACGATGATCCCTTCATTTTTAATTTTGTTCCTCAAACACTGATTATCACTAGTCCACATAGTCTTCATAATATCAATGACATACCACTTGCCAAAGAAATCGCTATTCTCTGTGTTGGAGAGAGTACAAAAGATGTTCTTATCTCACACGGCTTTCAAAATATTTTAACTGTTTTTGAGACGGGGTTGGATCTTTTAGTCGAGATAGGAAATAACCCTGACCAATACCCCGATTGTCTCTTTTTACGAGGGAAAGACGTACAGCACGATTTGATGCCTGTATGTAAAAAATATAATATACGTTTTCAGGAACATATTATGTATCATAGCCATACTATAATGGAATTTCCTTCTGCTATAAAAAAGATAAAAGAAAATCAATGTATTACATGGAGTGTGTTTTCCTCTAAAGGAGCACAATCTTTAGCACAGCTTATTCAAGATCATCATCTTGAAGACACTCTTATACGTACAAATCTCTTGTGTTTGAGTGATAGAGTGTTAAAATCCTTAAATCATTTTAGCTGGAAAAATTGCTATGTTTGCGATTCCCCAACACGGCAAAGTTTTCTACAGTGTTTAGATATTATTAAAAGGATGGAAATAACCAAATGAATGCTAAAAAAATAGACGCACAGGATATTATTGAAAAATTTGGAGGGATTCGGCCTATGGCTAAAACTCTAAATGTTGCTGTTACAACAGTTCAGGGTTGGAAAAAAAGAAATTCAATTCCACAAAATCGTATGGCGACTATTGAGAGTGCTGCAGCGGAACACAATATTAGCCTTGTGAGTGCAGCCCCTCTGAAGGTCTCTAAATCTGGACAGCTTGAGCAAAATGATAATTTACAGTCTCATTCTTCAGATACAAATCCTCAAAAGAGAATTTCAACATTTTCCTCTGAAAATCCCTATAAAAACAATGAAGAAACTCATCAGGACAATGCGCCGTCTCATGTTGAAACTTCATCTATATCAGGGCGAACCATGATGATTTTTCTCCTCGTCCTTCTTGCTTTTATGATTGCGGGAATTATGACTGTCGCTCCAAAAGTGAAAGTTGTATCTGAGCAAGCTGATCGTATTGTTGATCTTGAACGTGAACTTAAAACTATTCAAAAAGAACAATCAATTCTTTCAGACATTATCCCTGATGATCTCAAAAATAAGTTAAGAGCTATTGAACAGAAAACGCATACTGCTTCTGACCTTGCCTCTATTGCATCCGGTAAAATAGAAGATGTTGCAAATAGTACAAAGAATGTAGTGACAGCTTTAAATTCTGGATCTGTAGAAAAACGTTTAGACCAAATTGAAGACCAAATTGGAACATATATTGAAGAAAAAACATCTCTAAATCTTGCGGGAGTTTGGCAATATATGCAGGCATTAAGAGAATCTAAGGAAGGGAAATCTCAGCTCCATGAAACATCAGCAGATCTTTTATCTTGGATTAACCGCCTTCATAGTGATGAGGTGACAGTTGAAGAAGCGCTGCCTATTATTGTAGAAGAAAGCCCCTTAATTGCAAAAACACTTGGAGATGTTGAGCCTAATAATTTAAAAGCAGCCGCTATGTTGCTAGCAATGTCTCAACTTCGAGATACATTATCTCGAGATAATCAATCGTTTGAACAAGATCTTGCCCTTTTGAAAAAACTTGTTGGGGATGCAGATCCAGCGTTAAATGCTTCTATTGAAGCCTTATCGCCTCATGCTCAAAAAGGTGTTTTAACACCTGATGGGCTTTCTGTTGAATTTAGAAAGCTTGCGGGAGATGTCGTTGTTGCCTCCTTATCTGGTGAAGATGTATCTGTATCTGAAAAAGCAAAATCACGATTTGGTTCAATTTTAGTTGTCGAAAAAGATGGAGAACAAATTACAGGGACAGAGACTCAGATTGCGGTAGCAAATGCTCAAAAATTGATTGATAACGGAGACATTCAAGGCACAATACAAGTTCTTCAAAATATTGATGGCGATGCGGCTAAAGCAGTGGCCCCATTTCTTAAAGAGGCGAAATTATCTCTTCTTGCTTCTCAAATTCAAGAATTGCTTGGACAAAATATCCAGTCAAAAATTCGTATTTCTACGCTTTCAGCTTCTCATGATACTCAGTCATTTCATTTAGATAAAATCGGAGTTGAAAATGTTATTGATGATATCAAGGAAGCTGTACCTCTTGGAGGACGAGTTTATGAGGATTCAGAATCTGGGTTTAAAATATATAAAAAAGGTGTTTTGCAACCTTAAAATAGCACGCCATATTAAGGTTAAAACGTTAGGTTTCTTATGACCCAAGCAATTTGGACATTGTTAAAACTTCTGATTATCACGGGAATTGTTATTTTTCTGATGGAACAAGAGGGTATGTTGCGTGTTGAATGGGCAGATTATGTCATTTCTGTTCAGCTAGGCATGGCACTCGTCGCAATTCTTCTTGCTCTTGTATGCCTACTCTTTATTCATAAAATCGTCATTCATTTATTAGGAATTCCAAAAATATTTAGATCCTATTGGAAAGAAAGATCTCTAAGAGAAAGCCATACATCTTTAACAAGTAGCTTAGTTGCGCTTGCCGCCGGTGATTATAAGCATGCGGCTTATCATGCCTACCGAGCGCAAAAACTTCTTCCTGCTCATTATGATATGGGAGTTGCAACTTTTATAGAAGCGCATGCAGCTAGACTTTTAGGGCAAAATGATCGTGCAAGTCTAAAGTTTAATAAACTCTTAGAAAAGAAAGAATCTGCTTTTCTGGGTATTCGCGGACTTATGCAAACAGAGATTGAAGCTAAAAATTACGAAATTGCTCTTGAAATGGCCTATCAGGCAGATAGAAGACACCCAAAGCAAGTTTGGATTGTTAAAACAATTTATGATTTGGAGATCAAGACATACCAATGGGCTCGTGTTCTTGCAACTCTCAAGAAATTAGAGAAACTTAAGGCTCTAGATTCAGAGACAATAAGGCATGATCGAAAAGCTATTTTAGTAATGCTTGCAGATGAAGCGCTTGGTAAAGAAGATGTTGTGACAGCAAAAACGTATTTGAAAACAGCATTTTCTCTAGATGCAGGCTTTATTCCAGCAAGTACACGACTTATTCATTTAGCAATTGAAAGAGGTCAAAAACGTAAGGCAAAATCTTTGATTGAGCAATCATGGAAAATATCCCCACATCCAGAACTCGTTAAATTTTGGGATTTATTGGCACCTGAAAACACGCCATCAAAGCCAGCATCTCGTTTAGAATGGTATGAACGCCTTATCGTGTTAAATCCTAATGCCGTTGAAGGACAGCTTGCTGTTGCACAGGTGGCTCTGGATGACGGTCTTTGGGGGAAAGCACGGACACATTTGGCAAAAGCAGAAAAGCTCGATAATCATGCTGGAATTTATCTCGCATGGGCAGAGCTTGAAAGGCTTTCAACTCAAAATGAAGATGCTATTTTTGCATGGCTTAAAAAGGCTCAGAATGCCAAACAACCAAAGCAGTGGGTGTGTTGTAACACAGGTCAAATTTATGAAACATGGTATGCGATTGCACAGCCTCATGGACTTTTTAATACCATTGAATGGACATATCCAAATCAACGGCAGGCAATGTCTTCGTCGAATCTTTTGATATCTTCTCCTCAGCAAGATGCAGAAAATTTACTTTTATCCGCCTCATAAAAATTATTACATTCTTGGTAGCTTTGAATCTTTGTGAATAGAACATGACATCATAAGCCCAAACCCAATAAGTGCTGCCATCATGGCTGTTCCTCCATAAGAGACTAAGGGAAGAGGAACCCCTACAATAGGAATAAGTCCCATCACCATAGAAATATTGATAAATACATAAAGGGAATAATTAGTAATAAGCCCAAAGACAAGTAAGCGGCCAAAGCCATGAGAACAGCGGAAAGAAATCCAAATTCCATATAGAATAATAAGAGCGTTGATCGCCATTAAGAACAAGCCTCCCCATAATCCCCATTCTTCAACCCAAAGTGTAAAAATAAAATCTGTTTGCTTTTCTGGTAAAAAATTCAGATGACTCTGAGATCCATTCAAAAAGCCCTTCCCGTCTATTCCTCCTGAACCAATAGCAATCTTTGACTGCGTAATATGATAGCCTGCTCCAAAAGGATCTCGTTCTGGATTTAAAAATGTGAGAATACGTCCTTTTTGATATTCATGGAGAAGCATCCATGCAACAGGGACAGAAGCAATAACACTTACACCCCCTGCGATAAATAACCACATAGAGGCCCCTGCAATAAAAAACATTACAATGGCACCCATTATAATCATTAAAGCTGTTCCAAGATCAGGCTGTATTAAAACGAGGCCGACAGGGAGTAAAACCAAAAATGCAGGAGGGAGTAGAAAGGAAATGCGACGCATGTCCTGTGCTGTCGCAACATGAAAATATTTTGCAAGAACCATGATGACAGCAATTTTCATAAGTTCCGAAGGTTGGATTTGGACAATTCCTAAATTAATCCAGCGCTGTGCCCCCATTCCTATATGTCCCATAATTTCCACGCCTAAAAGCATAAGAAACCCAATGATGTAACAGGGAAAGGCTAAACGATACCACAAACGAATATCAATGAGAGCTATAATGATAGCCCCTCCCAAGAGGACAAAGAAACGGATCATTTGCTGATTGGCCCATGGAGATAAAGAACCATTTGCAGCAGAATAAAGAGATAAAAATCCAATAGAAGCTAAGATAATAAGCAGGATAATCAAAAACCAGTTTACCTGCATTAATTTAAAGCGCATGCCGTGCTCATCATGGAGAAGACTTCTATGCTTAAACATTTTTGATTCTTTCTCTAAGTTTCCTTCAATCCACCATTTGGTTGAAATATTTTGGATGCAGGATCACGTCTTTGTACTGCAGTTAAAATATCACGAGCAATAGGTGCCGCTGTTCCTGAACCACTACCACCATGCTCAACAATCACAGAGCAGGCGTATTTGGGTTTGTGAAGGGGGGCATAGCCAACAAAAAGGGCATGATGACGATATTTCCAGT
>JAJFGT010000145.1 GCA_021776015.1 Alphaproteobacteria bacterium | reverse complement strand
AAGGTTTTATTAATCTTCTTGTCTAAAGAAAATTATATGTAGAAATTTTTGATTGAGTATATCGAAGATTTCTACGATACTTTTTCTTATGTTATTGAAGATGTTGCGTTCGCTCCACGGCAAGCGACACTTTTAGAGGGTGTTGTGAATCCGTTGATACTGAAGGAGGACGCTATGAACTGTAATATTATCCAAAAAAACATACAATCTGTTCTGGAAGAAGCCAGTGCTGTCTATTCGATGGTCTGTGATTCCTCGGGGCAGCCTAATACTGACTATGCGGGCTATACATGCCATGTTGCCTTGAATCGTTTTAGAAATTTACTTGAGGAGCCTGACTTAACAACTGCGCATCTTGAGTGTCTATTACGCAAAGCAGCGCGGCAGCATGCTAAAAATGATCCTGATGGGGAATGGTCTCAATTTATGGCCAGCTATATTTCGCAGAGTGCAAATTCAAATGGGCATCATAGACATCATTGATATGAATTTTGTATATATTTCTTGCCCCTACCTTATTCTAAAAAGGTAGGGGCTTGCACTTGTAAAGGGTTCATGAGAAACTTTTATTTGGAATATATATTTTATTTGACCAGATAGGATTCAAAATGAAGATTCTTCTTCTCGATCATGATCAACCTCATGCAGATCAAATTTGTAAGATACTAGAAACTCAAGGGCATTCTCCAATATCTGTTTCTAGTTGGGATGAGGCATTAAAAGAATTAGGAACGCATGAATATTCGATTGCGCTGCTTGATTATAAGTTGTTACCAGATTCTAAGGGAAGTCTAGAGCATATTCGTCGAGTAAGTCGTCGTCATATGTATGTAATTGGAATGGATATTCCTGATAACGAAAATGCCATTCAACTAGGATTTAATTCTGTTGTGTCGGATATAAAAGCATTAGAGACTGTTATTGAAACAGCATCTTTGTTTTTTTTACGGATTACTCAACTAGCTGACGCTACTCATGATTTTCCAAGTGCAGGAGGAGTTATTTCAAAATCTGCCTTCAATCAGCTTTTTATGAGTTCTATGGATCTTTCAAGACGGGATGGAAAAGAAGCGTATGTTTTATTTTTTTCCATTGAAAACTATAAAAACATTGTTGCAGGAGAAAGTGAATATTCAGCACGACATGCAGCAGCACGCTTAGCACACCATTTATCACAGACTCGACGACAGAGTGATATTTTGGCACAAGTGGATGACAATGAGTATGCAATTTTATTTCTACGACCAGACTATGGAAAAGAGCCGATAGAGGCAACCAAGCGTTTTGCTAAAACTCTTGCAGAAATTAAAGATTATACAATGGGAGTAAGCTCTGTTGATATAGCACTTCGGTTGCATACATTGCCAAGTGGGCATCTTGAACAGGAAGAGAGCTTTACTGTACAGAGCTAAGGTCCCCCTGCGTTTTCTTGAATAAATATAGATAAAAATGATCCACATGGTATTATATTAAATGATTCGTTTTGATTGTTCTGATCAAAATACTTCTTTTTGCGATTATAATATTTTTTATCCAGCATAGTTTTTATGACAGATTCTTTAAAACATTTTCTTATGAATCACTGTTTTTTGATGGTGTGTATAGTAGGTACAGTAATGGTTTATAGCCATACTGCTTGTTCAGCAGCTGATGTTTCTGTTCAAAAAGATGCTGGATTTGGTATGAGTGTCGATGTGCGTTCTATTGATCGAGAACCAGATCAAGAAACTTTTCTACCTGTAAAAGACCGCTCATTCCCAGATTTTGCACCCAAAGGTCTTATCGTTGGTAAGCTCCTTGTTCTTCCAAGTGCTGGGGTTAATAATATTTATAATGATAATTTATTTGCAACCGATATTGATGAAGTTAGTGATTATGCTGTTGTTTTAGCTCCAGCAATAGCTATTCGGACACTTAAAGATCGTCACTTTTTGGGAATGAGTTTAGAAAGTGAAATAGTTCGTTACATTGAAAATACAAATGAAAATGTTGAGAATTTTGATTTCAACACAGGCGGATATTTTGAATTAAAACATGATTTATTGATTCCATGGAATGCCTCTTATGTACGATCACACCAAGATCGGGCAAATAACTTATCGCGTGTATTTACAAAAACACCTTTAGAAATATCAGAGCTCGAATTAGAGGTTGGAATGTCCTATAAGCCTAATCGTTTGGGTTTTGAAGTATTAGGGCGACATATAAAGAAATATTTTGAAGATGGGATATCTTTGCTTGATTCAACTAAAGATGTTATTCGGAGTGATTCAAACTTTAATACAAATGAAATAGAGCTTGAAGCAGGATATGAGTTTTCAGCAAATCATATGATTTTCTTGAAGGGTGGTTTCGGAGAGACACGCTATGCCAAAGGAATCTATGATGATGGTGCAGCTATTTTTACAGATCGAGTTAGAGATAGTGTAAATACACGTGTTTTGGCCGGAATTGTAACTCAATATAAAGGACTTATTTCAAGTGATATTTCTGCTGGATATGCTCATATTGACTTTAATGATTCAACGCTCTCTGATGTTGAAAATATTGCAGTTGATGCCAATATAGATTGGAATGTTACAAAGTTATCAACATTAGGATTAAATCTAACACGGAGTATTGTTCAAGATAATGAAATTGTACAAGGAATTGTACAAACTCAAGGAATCTTATCTTTTGATCATGAATTGCGTCGCCAGCTTATTTTGAGTGCCTCTGGAACTTATATTAATCGAGATTTTGATAATATAAGTCGTGAAGATGATATTTATAGGTTGGGTTTAGGGTTTCTTTATAGACCA
>JAJFGT010000144.1 GCA_021776015.1 Alphaproteobacteria bacterium | reverse complement strand
AAAATCTACCTGAAAATAATCTTCTAAAAAATCGGTTTCGAGCTCTACATGCAACTCGGTTTGTACTGGATTAGGGTAAATGTTTTTGATTAACGTTACATCTTCGCAACCATCTGCTGACATTAAGAAGAGTGCTATTACAATGGATAAAATTGCTTTAATTTTCATAATGATAATTTTAAAATTATTTTTCAAATGTAAAGTATTTTTTACATATAGACAAATTAATATTACTTTTTGACTTAATTATCTTACATCTTGATTCTAAATAAATGAGTAAAACTTAGTATTTAAAGTACTTGTAGACCAATTAGAAAATGATGTTAAAAATCTTGAAAAAGCACTTCTTGTCTTACATGCCCCTTTAGATCAAACGGTCAGCATTAAAAATGCAGCTCAACTCTTTAGTTGGGCACGGCATCCGAAAAGCTACATCTCTCTTGATGATGCAGATCATTTGCTAACACGTGCAGAAGATGCAAAATATGTTTCTCAGATTATTGCATGTTGGGCACAAAAATATATTTGAATAGAGTAGACTGAGGCCTAAAGATCAACAGGGATTCCTGGGACATCCTTACTTGCACGGATGGATAGAGATGATTTCACACTCGAGACATTCACAGCTGCGATCAGTTGATTGGTTAAAAAACCTTGGTAGTCATCCCAATCTCTTGCCACAATTTTTAATAAAAAATCTGTATCTCCTGTTAACATCCAACATTCTCGTACACAATCCCATTGAGAACAAGATTCTTCAAATTTTTTAAGATCAACATCTGTATGACTGTTGAGTTTGACCATTGAAAAAATCGTAACACCATAGCCAAGAGCTTTGTGATCAAGCCGTGCATGGTAACTTTTAATAAATCCTGCTTTTTCTAAAACTCTAACTCGACGCAGACAAGGAGGAGCAGAAATTCCAACTTCCTTTGCAAGGCTTACATTGCTCATGCGCCCATTCTTTTGCAAATTATCAATGATTTTTCTATCAATTTTATCCAGTTTGACGCGAGACATGTTTTCTAATCTTTCTTTATAAACTATGCATGGTATAAAGGGCTTTAGGAACAATCACAAGGGTTATTTTATTACAATCTATTAAAAAAATGAGCAATAAAACATCTTCATTAAATTCTGTTCCATCTTTGTGGATTATTACAGAAGGCCTTAAAGGTACGGAAAACCAATGTCTTGGAGTTGCTGAGATGTTAGGGCTTAATCCTATTATCAAAAAAGTTATGTTACGTCAGCCATGGAAGCTTCTCTCTCCTTATCTTGGATTTGAAACAGATCGCACATTTTTAACGGATTCTAAAGAATCTATAGCTTCCCCCTATCCTGATATTTTGATTACAGGGGGACGGAAAGCTATTGCTGCCAGTCGCTATATCAAAAAGAAGAGTTTAGGAAAGACATTTACACTTCATATTTTAGATCCTCGTATTTCTCCAAAGCATTTTGATCTTGTCGCCATTCCTGAGCATGACAAAACAAGAGGTGAAAACGTCATTCTTACAAAAGCAACACCGAATAGAATTAGTGTACGTACCCTTCAAGAAGGACGACAGAAATTCCCAGAATTTGGACAGCTCGATTCTCCTCGGATTGCTGTTTTGATTGGAGGAAATAGTAAAGCCTATCAGTTTGATAAAGAGACCGCTCAAACTCTTATCGCACGTTTAAAAACGCTTCAGCAAACGCATAATGCAAGTCTTATGATTACAATGTCTCGTCGAACACCTAAAGATATTGCCCATATGATTCGGACATCTTTAGGAGGAGATAAGAGTTATATTTGGGACGAAGTGAGTGAAAACCCCTATTTTGGATTTCTAGCATGGGCTGATATGATTATTGCAACATCCGATAGTACATCTATGCTTTCTGAGGCGTGCACAACAGGAAAGCCAACCTATATGATTCCTTTGAAAGAAATTAGCCCTGCCCGACGCATAAAAAACTTACAAGATAATCTTATTAAGCATGGAGGACTCCGTGTCTTTGATGGGACGCTAGAGGCATGGCACTATACGCCTCTGAATGATGCACAATTAGTTGCCAATGAGCTTAAAAAACGATTGCCAGATTATTTTTAATCCTTAAACTCATTTCTCATGAATACAGAAAATAAAAATAAAGAAATTAAAACAAAAGTTTTGATTATTGGAGCGGGCCCTGCAGGATACACTGCAGCTATTTATGCAGCACGAGCGAATTTAAGCCCTGTTCAAGTTTTAGGGCTTGAGCCAGGAGGACAATTGATGATTACAACAGAGGTTGAAAATTATCCTGGATTTGCAGATATTATTCAAGGGCCATGGTTGATGGAACAAATGAAGGGTCAGGCTGAGAATGTGGGGACAGAAATGATCCACGATCTTATTACAGAGGTTGATTTTTCAAAGCGTCCTTTTATCTGTAAAGGAGAAAATGGCACAGTTTATAAGGCAGAGACTGTCATTATTGCAACAGGAGCAAAAGCACGCTGGTTAGGTCTTCCTGCAGAAGAAAAATTTAGAGGACTTGGTGTCTCTGCTTGTGCAACATGTGATGGTTTCTTTTTCCGTGGTAAGAATGTTGCTGTTGTCGGTGGAGGAAACTCAGCTGTTGAGGAAGCACTCTTTTTAACAAACTTTGTGAACAAAGTAACTTTGATTCATCGTCGAGATACTCTTCGTGCTGAAAAAATCATGCAGGAACGTTTGTTTAAAAATGAAAAAATTGAATTCTTGTGGGATAGTGCTGTTACGGACATCATTGGAATTGCACATGGTGAAGAAGGAACACCTGGAATGACAGGTCTTCGGGTTAAAAATCTTAAAACAGATCAAGAGAGTACTCTAGATGTTGATGGTATGTTTGTTGCTATTGGGCATGATCCTGCGACACAGCTTTTCAAAGATCAACTTAAGATGGATAAAGCTGGTTATATTATCACAGATCCAGATTCAACATTAACATCTGTAAAAGGTGTGTATGCTGCAGGAGATGTCCGTGATAAAATATATCGGCAAGCTGTTACGGCTGCAGGAATGGGTTGTATGGCGGCTCTTGAAGCAGATCGTTTCCTTTCGGAGTCTGAAAATACTGAGAATTCTTAAGGTTCTGATTCTATTCTATATATTCAAAACTATCATATAAAGTTTTCTTAAAAATAAGAAAACTTTTATGAATCTTTTACATGATCTTAATATTCTTTCTCTATAATTATACAGAATATAACGTTCTATATAGGGTAATAGGGTATTGAAACATTATGAAAGAATCTAAAAAAACATTTGGACTATGGCTTTTTGTCTTAGTGATTGCCATTGGTGTTGGAGCTGGAACATACTTTTATTTCGGAGGACATCCAGCGGTTGCTTCTTTAGATCCTGAGTTAAAAATAGAGCATTTTGAAAAATTAGAGCAGGCTCAACTCATTGAATCTTCGTTTGTAGAGCTTGCCCCTCTTATCTTCCCTATTATAAGTGAAAATGGTGTTTCTCAAGTTTTTAGTCTTGTTGTTTCCCTTGAGGTTCAAAATGAAAATAATGTAGATATTGTCACACGATTATCTCCAAAACTTAAAGATGCTTATATTCAAGATCTGTATGGTGTTTTAAATAATAGAGCCATTATGGATGGTGGTG
>JAJFGT010000143.1 GCA_021776015.1 Alphaproteobacteria bacterium | reverse complement strand
AGTCGTGATAAGAGTCCATTAGAGGTCACTCGGCTTGATAGGATTTTGAGTTCCTCAGAACTTCGTGCAAGTTATCTAATCTACCCACCTTACTTTATGAAAGATCCAAACTCTGGAGAGTTGTCGGGCATTTTCTATGATGTCATGGAAGAGATAGCGGCATTGGCAGAAATCAATATTTTATGGAATGAAGAGGTTGGTTATGAAAGTATTTTCACAGGCCTCGATGCCAACCGATATGATATCTTCGCAGGAGGACTCTGGCCGAGCACAAGCCGAGCTAAAGCAGGTGGATTCACTATTCCAATATTTTATAGCGTGATTACTGCATGGGGACGACCTGATGAGTCCAGATTTCACTCCATTAAGGATTTCAATAGTCCTAACGTTAAGATAGCGACGATAGATGGTGCTATGGAGGATATTATTGCGCAGGCGGATTTTCCACAAGCAGAGCACGTATCACTGCCTCAGCTTAGTCCATTCACACAGAATCTCTTGAATATTACTTCAAACAAAGCAGATGTAACTTTTGCAGAATCTGGAATAGTTGAAGAGTTTCTTAAATCCAACCCCGGTGCTTTGAAAGAATTGGTCAATGGATATCCATTGAGAATTTTTGGAAATAGTATTGTAGTGCCCAGAAATGACCTCCAGTTAAAGGCGTTTATTAATGCAGGGCTACGAGAGCTTTTATTTAGTGGGAGAGTTGACAAAATTTTAGAAAAATACGAGTCTAAATCTGGTACGTTTCATCGCGTTGCATTGCCATACATTACTCAGGCACCCACGGCTGTAGATAGCAAATAATTTGCTCCGTAGTTTTATTGCCTCCCCGACCAAAGTCGAGGAGTGTTGTAACGGCACACAAACCGCTAACAGCGTGGGTTATCAAGCCCAAAATACCAATTTATAGAGTTTTAATTTTCAATATATTCAGCACCAAGGCGACGAAGACACTGGACAAGCGAAACTTGACCTAGGAAGATACTGCGGGCGTAAGCCCGTAGAGGTTCACTGTGACGCCAGACAAGAATGACGAATCAGAGGGCGCTTTGCCTTCCTACTGTTTCTTTATGACGAAGTTGTGCGTAAAATCAGAGAAGAAAATTTTAAATATCTGAAGAATAGAGAGGACAATTAAATATGCCTACACCTGTGAAGCGTTGGATCAAAGACCATGATGAGCGCATGTCATTTATCCTTGTCTATGTCGGGGCGGCCATCGTCTTGAGTGTTTATGCTAATCTGTTCTGGGTCATTATGCTGATGCTTGGTCACTACGGACTAGAAATCTGGCGACATAGTGTGCTTGAGGATAAGAGACCGTTATTAAGCGCGCTCTGGCATGTAAAACTTGATATTGCTTTGATCCTTTTTGCTCTGGTCATTGCCCTTTACGCCGAACTTGTCATCGCGGCACTGGGGCTTGGGCAAGCAGCAAGGGCAGGGCAAGCTGTCCGAGGCGCACAGATCTTGACGCGCTTTGCGATTATTGAGCGGGGCTTGCGGATATTCTTTTTAACCATTGATGATATTGCGCGCATTTCGTTGATTGTCTGGAAAGTCTTTAAGGGAAAGGACGGTAAGACAGGCCAGACTATGGAATCCGCCCGCGCTCAATTAAAAGAAGAGGAAGAACGTATCTATCCAGAGGCTGAATCCGGCAAGCTTTCCAAGGGCGATATTTTTAGCCTGTCTTTCGGTGGCCTTTGTCTTACCCTTATCCTTGCCGCCCCGTGGATAACAGGGCTTGGTGTTTATGAGACAACAATAACGTTAATGAATGAATTGAAGCCCTAATCTTTAAACACTTTTATTTAACCTCTGAATGACACGTTCTTTTCCCATGACTTGCATCAAAGAATAAAGATCTGGAGTTTGTGCGCGTCCTGTTAAGGCAACACGAAGGATTTTTGCCGCATCTGAAACTGTTCCGTGATAGCTGTCAGGATCTTTTTTGTAGGTTTTTCCATTGGGAGCAAATCCATGTGTTTCAGCTAATGTTTTCATGTTAGAAAACCAATCTTCATTGCTGAGCTTTTCATTATAGTGGTTTATGAAATCTGACAGGAACTCTTTAATAACTTCAGGAGATTGTTCTGTAATCTTTGCTACATAACCATCTTCTGGAGAAAATGAATCATCGAAAAAGTAATCGATTTCATGCCATATGGTTGACCAATTTGTAAAATCTTTACGAACACGCTCAACGTTTTCACGTTCTATTTTAAAGATATTTAGAAAATAATCTTTGTCATTCTTCATACGTGTATAGAGGTCTGGAGCCATTGTTTCAGACCATTCAAACAGAGAGTTATAGAGCTCCTCTGCGCTTAAGCGTCCGATATAATCACGACTGATACTATCAAGTTTTGCAAGATCAAGAAGAGCTCCGCTTCGTCCCATTTTTTGGAGATCAAAAGGAAAGTTCCACACGCTTTCATCTGGATTTTCAGTTCTAAATTTTTCAAATCCAGAGTTTGCAAGATTCATAAGATATTCAAGAACCGCTTCCTTTGGGTACCCTTTCTCTTCATAAAATGTTACACTTGCTTCAGGATCTTTTCTTTTTGAAAGTTTTCGGCGCTTATTATCATCCATGATTTCAATAGGGGAAATATGCCCATAATGTGGAGGTGTCCATCCCATAGCTTCAAAGAGTTGAACATGAAGAGGAAGAGAAGATAGCCATTCATCTCCACGAATGACATGCGTTGTACCCATCAAATGATCATCAATAATATGTGCAAAATGATAAGTGGGAAGTCCAGACGCTTTCAGAATAACAACATCTGCGTCATTTTCAGGAAGATTGCGTTTTCCTTTTAAAATGTCGTCAAAGAGACGTTTGTTGAAATTTTTTCCTGTGGACTTAAAGCGGACTGTAAAAGGCGTTCCCTTTTCCAAATGTTCAAGAATAACTTCCTGAGGGGCATTCTTATATTTTGCCCAGCTCCCGTAATATCCTGTACGAAGTCCTTGTTTTGTTTGTTGTTCACGAATGTCATTCAGTTCGTCTTCTGTGCAAAAGCAAGGGTAGGCAAGGTCTTCTTGGAGAAGCTTTTTAATATAAGCTAAGTATATATCATATCTGTCACTTTGTGTGTACGGCCCGTAATCTCCGACTTCTTCTGTGGCACTGATCGCGCCTTCGTCACTTGTGATCCCGTAGCGTTTGAGTCCGTTAATGATAATGTCTGTTGCGCCTTCAACTTTACGTTTGCTATCGGTATCTTCAATACGGAGAATAAATGTTCCATTCGCCATATGCGCAACGCGTTCTGAGATAAGGGCAGCATAAACACTTCCTATATGCATCATGCCTGTTGGGCTTGGAGCAATCCTTGTGACCGTATGATTTTCCGGACGTGGTTTATGTTCTTTTTCGATGTCCTCAACGGTCAGAGTTGATGGGAAAAGAGTGTCCATTTTTTTTATAATATTATCCATGATCTTGAGTTTATTTCTTGTAAATTGATTTTAAGTGGTCGGCGATAAGAAAGGACAGTTCTAGTGACTGGTTGGCATTTAAACGAGGGTCGCAATATGTATGGTAGCGATCACGGAGATTATCATCTGATATTTCATAGGCTCCGCCTGTGCATTCTGTGACGTCTTGCCCTGTCATCTCAACATGGATTCCTCCTGGATGTGTGCCTTCTGCATTGTGAACACCAAAGAAATCTGTCACTTCATCAATGATATCTTCGAAGCGACGTGTTTTATATCCACTCGATGATTTTTTAATATTCCCATGCATAGGGTCACAGACCCATGCAACAGTACGGCCTTCCTCTTTGACACGACGGATTAAAGGTGAAAGTCCTCTCTCAAGGTTTCCTGCTCCCATACGAGAAACAAGCGTTAATCGTCCTGCTTCATTCTCTGGATTGAGAATATCAATAAGGCGAATGAGTTGGTCTGGATCCATATCAGGAGAGCATTTAAGCCCCAGAGGGTTTTTAATGCCTCGTATAAACTCAATTTGAGCATTGTCTTCTTGGTGTGTTCGCGCGCCGACCCAAAGGAAATGGGCGGATGTATCATAATAGTCTCCTGTGAGGCTATCGACACGAACCAGTGACTCTTCATAAGGGAGAAGAAGGGCCTCATGACAGGTGAAAAAGTCTGTTTGTCTCATGGCTGCAGGCGCATTATCTCCTGCTAGTCCACAGGCTTCCATAAAGCCAAGAGCGTTTTCAATCTCATTGGCAAGAGTTTCATAACGACGAGTGAGGGGTGTTTCCCCAACAAAATCAAGTGTCCATTTGTGAACTTTGCGTAGATCTGCAAATCCCCCTTGAGCAAAAGCGCGCAGAAGATTGAGTGTCGATGCCGCTTGATGATAGGCTTGAAGCATACGGGCAGGGTCGGGTTCTCTTGATTCAGGATTAAATTCAAACCCATTGATAATATCGCCTCGATAGCTTGGAAGTTCAATTCCATCAATAATCTCAGTATCACTTGAGCGTGGCTTTGCAAATTGTCCCGCCATACGACCCATTTTAACAACGGGCATTCTTCCTGAAAATGTCATAATAACAGACATTTGAAGCAATATCTTAAAGGTATTTTTTATCTTTTCTGCTGAAAATTCAGAGAAACTTTCTGCGCAATCTCCCCCTTGAAGAAGAAAGGCTTTTCCCATAGCAACATTGGCTAATTGAGATTTTAAGTTGCGGGCTTCTCCTGCAAAAACAAGAGGAGGCATTTTTAAAAGAGCTTGTTCTGCCTGCTTAAGAGCATCAAGATCTTTGTAGGAAGGAAGTTGCTGAGCTGGTTTTGTTCTCCAGCTATCAGGGGACCAATGAATCGCGTTCATTTCTTTTTGTGCCGTTTGTGTCATAACAGTTCTTATAGCGGAATAATCATTGAAAACGCAAGGATTTATCTTATAGTCGTTCTGCTTTAGTTTTCTACCTTACCACCCCTCAATTTTTAAATCCCCCCTAATGATTTGTGATTTAAGCAGGTGATTTTTTAACCCCTATAAATAATCAGATGGGGCTATATGTGTATGATTTTAATAAACCATTTTGGA
>JAJFGT010000142.1 GCA_021776015.1 Alphaproteobacteria bacterium | reverse complement strand
CAGCACCTGTATCTCGTCCGGCCGAACCGAAGAAATCCATCTCTGGAAATCCCGACGAGTATGTCAAGTGTAGGTAAGGTTCTTCGCGTTGCTTCGAATTAAACAACATGCTCCACCGCTTGTGCGGGTCCCCGTCAATTCCTTTGAGTTTTAATCTTGCGACCGTACTCCCCAGGCGGTATGCTTATCGCGTTAGCTGCGTCACTGAAGCCCTATGGACTCCAACAACTAGCATACATAGTTTACGGCGTGGACTACCAGGGTATCTAATCCTGTTTGCTCCCCACGCTTTCGTACCTCAGCGTCAGTTCCCGTCCAGTTAGGCGCCTACGCCACTGGTGTTCCTCCGAATATCTGCGCATTTCACTGCTACACTCGGAATTCCCCTAACCTCTCCGGGACTCTAGACTTCCAGTTTCAAAAGCAGTTCCAGGGTTGAGCCCTGGGCTTTCACTTCTGACTTAAAAATCCGCCTACGTACGCTTTACGCCCAGTGATTCCGAACAACGCTTGCTCCATTCGTATTACCGCGGCTGCTGGCACGAATTTAGCCGGAGCTTCTTCTGATGTTACCGTCATTATCTTCGCATCTGAAAGAGCTTTACAACCCTAAGGCCTTCGTCACTCACGCGGCATGGCTGCGTCAGGGTTTCCCCCATTGCGCAATATTCCTCACTGCTGCCTCCCGTAGGAGTCTGGACCGTGTCTCAGTTCCAGTGTGGCTGATCATCCTCTCAAACCAGCTACTGATCGTCGGCTTGGTGAGCTCTTACCTCACCAACTACCTAATCAGGCGCGGGCTAATCCTTCAGCGATAAATCTTTGGACCGGAGTCATTATACGGTATTAGCACAAATTTCTCTGAGTTATTCCGTACTGAAGGGTATATTCCCACGTGTTACGCACCCGTGCGCCACTAACCCCGAAGGGTTCGTTCGACTTGCATGTGTTAGGCCTGCCGCCAGCGTTCGTTCTGAGCCAGGATCAAACTCTCAAGTTTAATCCCATCTGCAATCATCTCTAATAAATTAGAGACAACCCAAAAGTATATTTATTTAAGAACCTGCTTGCATATTTGTATTGTGCTTCCACTTCCTAAAAAGTGAAAGCGCGTCACGTAACTTAAAAAGTTCGCATAGCAAGCAGATAATTTATTAGTGTACTCAATACACTTATTCACACACTGCTGCCTGCGACTCTTTTTTTCATATTCACGATATTCAAGAACCCTGCTAACTCTCCTAAAAGAGCTCACAAAAAAAGATGTGGCTTCAACTTGTATTAAAACCAAACCTTTTCAACTTTTAACGATGAGCGGATCATACAGACCGTTTTTTCTCTCGTCAAGAGCTTTATTTTAAAGTTTTTTTCTTAATGTCTTAGCTATTAAACTGTTGCCAGCTCGTTGCCAAGGACGGTGTTATATCTCTAGGAATTTTGTTTGTAAACCTTTTTTTTACTTTTTTTTAAGTTTGTTTTTACTTTTTTAAAAAACACGAGGCTCTAGCTTCATTTTTCTTACATTTTCTTACCTCTTGTTTGCACAATTTTAATCTCTATTTTTTGAGAAAATTTAAAAACACCAACTTTACTTGCTTTTTTTTTATGAAGTCCGTAGATTTCACAAGAAATTTTCAATATCTCAAAGGATGATACTAAAGATAAGACTTCACTAACCAATATTAAGACTTCACTAACCAATATAATGAACCATAAACGAACGGAGAAAAAATAATGTCGGCACTTCCTCAAGCATGCAACCAAGACAGCTCACAAGACTATAAAGTAAAAGATATAACCCTTGCCAAAGCAGGTCGCTTGCAAATTGATCTTGCTCAAGATGAAATGCCTGGATTGATGGCCATTCGTAAAGAGTATGAAGCCTCACAACCTTTAAAAGGTGCCCATATTGCAGGATGTCTTCATATGACCGTCCAGACAGCTGTTTTAATTGAAACGCTTGCAGCTTTAGGTGCAGAGGTTCGTTGGAGCTCATGTAATATTTTTTCAACACAAGATGAAGCTGCTGCTGCCATTGCTGAGACAGAAGTTCCTGTTTTTGCGTGGAAAGGGCAAACAAAAGAAGAGGCTGAATGGTGCATTCATCAAACAATCAAAGGACCAAATGGTTGGACACCCAATATGATTTTAGATGATGGGGGAGATCTGACAGCTCTCATACATAAAGACTACCCTGAACTTATGAATGACATAAAAGGAATTTCAGAAGAAACAACAACAGGCGTTCTCTTTCTGAAAAAAATGGAAGAAGAAGGTCGCTTAAAAGCGCCTGCTATTAACGTTAATGATTCTGTTACAAAATCCAAGTTCGACAACAAATACGGATGTCGTGAATCTCTTGTAGATGCTATTCGTCGTGCAACAGATGTTATGCTTGCTGGAAAGACAGCTGTCGTCTGTGGTTATGGTGACGTTGGAAAAGGATCTGCACAATCTCTTGCGTCTCAAGGTGTGCGTGTAACTGTTACTGAAATTGATCCTATTTGTGCTTTACAAGCTGCTATGGATGGATTTGAAGTGGCAACAATAGAAGACAAAGCCTCAGATGTTGATCTTTTCGTCACAACAACTGGAAACAAAGATATCATTACAGTCGATCACATGCGCATGATGAAAGATCGTGCCATTGTCTGTAATATTGGTCACTTTGACAATGAAATCCAAGTTGAGCCTCTTCGTAATATGAAATGGACAAATATTAAACCACAAGTGGACGAGATTACATTTCCTGATGGAAAACGTATCCTTCTCCTTGCTGAGGGACGCCTTGTCAATCTTGGCTGTGCCACAGGACATCCTTCTTTTGTAATGAGCGCCTCTTTCACAAACCAAACATTGGCACAAATAGAGCTTTGGAAAAATGCAGAAACATATGAAAATAAAGTCTATGTTCTTCCTAAACATTTAGATGAAAAAGTAGCCGCCCTTCACCTTGAAAAAGTTGGAGCGAAACTCACAAAACTTTCTCAAGAACAAGCTGACTATATCAACGTTAATGTTGAAGGTCCCTTTAAAGACGATGCCTATCGTTACTAAGGTAAAATTCTTCCCATTTACTATATATCTTAAACATACCCGCTTTTTGCGGGTATGTTTTTTTAACGATAAGCTCAGTCAATCTCTCTTTATTTTTTGATAAAACAGAATAGACTGAATAAAATAAACTAATAAGAAACAAAAAAGACAGTCTATAAAAGAGCATGAACATACCAAAACCAATCGTTTTAATTGGGATGATGGGGGTTGGTAAGACCTCTCTAGGGCATTTATTGGCTCAATCCCTTAACCTTCAATTCATAGATATAGATCGTGACATTGTTGAAAAAGAAAATTTAAGCATTCCTACTATTTTTAGGACACTCGGCGAAGCATACTTTAGAGAGATAGAGTTACAAACAATTACAGAATCACTTCAATCAAAAGCTTGTGTTATTTCAACAGGTGGCGGTGCTGTTACAATACCCAAAACAGCAAAATTAATTTGGCAACAAAGCCTCTCTATCTGGATTCATAGTGATATTGATATCTTAATCAAACGAATCGGAAAAGATTCTAATAGACCTCTATTCAAGAATGGTAATCAGGAAGAAATATTAAAAAAGCTGGTGAAAGAACGTGTTCCTATTTATAAAAAAGCTGATATACACATAAAGAGTGGAGATGAACCTCTCGAAGACACATTAAAAAAGATTATAAAAGAACTGAATGCATTCACCAACTCACTTGAAAAAGACTAAAGTCTCAACAGAAAGTTTACCTGTTTATCTTGAAGGCCGTTCCTACAAGATTCATATTGGACGGGGACTCTTAAATAATTTCAAAGATTTTATTCCCTTCCCTTTAGATCAACGAAAATTATTCCTTTTAACAGATGAGAACGTCAATAGACTTTATGCAGAGCATGTTCTAAATACTCTCAGAGAATATGGCGCCCTTCCCGTCCTTTTAACAGTCAAGGGGGGGGAAACGAGCAAATCATTCTCAGACTTCGAACGCCTTTCAAACGAAATACTTTCACACAAGGTTACACGTGATAGTATTCTTATTGCACTTGGGGGAGGTGTTGTCGGCGATCTTGGAGGATTTCTAGCTTCTACAATTGTCCGAGGCATTCCTTATATACAAATACCAACAACGCTTCTTGCACAAGTTGATAGCTCAGTTGGAGGAAAGACTGCTATCAACACAGCATATGGGAAAAATCTTCTAGGGACCTTTTATCAGCCAGATGCTGTCATTATTGATCCTGAAACCCTTCAAACTCTTTCTAAACGTGAGTACAGAGCAGGGCTTGCAGAGATTGTAAAATACGGGCTGATAAACGATTTACCTTTTTTTGAATTCTTGGAAGAAAACTCTAAATCTCTAAACCCTATAGATACACCTATAAATATGGAGCTCTGTCAGACCATTATTCTCAAAAGCTGTGCAATTAAAGCTAAAATCGTTTCTGAGGATGAAAAAGAAACAGAAAATGCACGCATTCTCTTAAATCTAGGGCATACATTTGGACACGCCTTGGAACTTATTGCAGGTTATAATGGAAAAATCTTACATGGTGAGGGCGTCTCTGTTGGAATGATGATGGCTGCCCAAGCATCACTTGATCTTGAGTGCCTATCAAAAAATGACTTCAATCGCATTAGAACTCTTCTTCAATCTTTGGGACTTCCTGTATCAATATCTGATCTTGATTTAGATCCGCTAAAAACAGACATAAATATTTTACCTGAACAAATGTATGACTTAATGCTTGGGGACAAAAAAGCTATCCGAAAAGGGATAAGATTTATTCTCTTTGATGGTGCCATTGGACAAACAAATGTACGATCTGATTTGTCTCAAGACTTTGTATTAAACCTTATCAAAAAATGTATTAACTTGGATTAGAATTCTCTTATGATTATTTGGACTACACTCTGTATTGTTTTTATTCTTCTTATGCTGTCAGCTTTCTTTTCTGGATCTGAAACAGCCTTTACAGCAGTTTCAAGCGCACGTCTTCGTGCTGCAGAGAAAGAAGGAGATAAAAAGGCAAAAATTGTTCTTAAAATCTTAGAAAAAAAAGAGCGTATGATTGGGGCGCTTCTTCTCGGAAATAATTTGGTTAATATTTTAGCCTCCGCACTGGCTACAAGTGCCTTTATTGGCATATTTGGAGATGCAGGTGTTGTCTATGCCACAGCATTAATGACACTTCTTGTCCTTATTTTTGCAGAAGTCTTACCAAAGACTTACGCCCTTCATCATTCTCAAAGCATGACACGAACAGTGGCTCCTGTTATTCGTGTAATAATCTCTGTTTTGTCTCCTATCACAGAAGCCGTCACAGCTATTGTTCGGCAAACACTCAAACTAGTCGGTGCTGACATTTCAAAGGTGACAGGAGGGAGCCATCTTGATTTGCTACGAGGTGTTATTGATCAACACCAAGGAGATGACATGGAGACTCAGGCACAACGTGCGATGTTGAGTTCGGTTCTTGATCTCGTAGATGTCAATGTTGAAGAAATTATGATTCATAGAAGAAACGTAGAAATGCTCAATATTGAAGATTCTCCAGAAGAAATTGTAGAGGCTGTTCTGACAAGTCAGTACACACGACTTCCTCTATACCAAGAGAACCATGATAATATTGTTGGAATTTTACATGCAAAAAATTTACTCCGCGCACTACAGAAAGTGAGAGGCGACTCTTCACTCATCAATATTGAAGAATTATCTTCAGAGCCATGGTTTATCCCCGAAACAAAAAATCTTTTTGATCAGCTTCAGGCTTTTAAACAACGTCGTGAGCACTTTGCAAGTGTTGTTGATGAATATGGTGCCTTCATGGGAATTGTAACACTTGAAGATATCCTTGAAGAAATCGTCGGTGAAATTGACGATGAACATGATCAATCAGTTGTTGGAGTCAAAAAACAAAGTGATGGAAACCTTGTCGCCCAAGGAGATGTCACAATTCGAGATCTTAATCGAGAATTTGGATGGAATTTACCAGATGATGAAGGATACTCAACACTGTCAGGGCTTATTCTTTACGAATCTCAAACCATTCCAAAAGCTGGGCAGTCTTTTACATTCTATGGCTTTAAGTTTAATATTCTCAAACGTGTTAGAAATCATATTACTCTTGTACGAATTACAGCCCCTATTGAAGACCCACACAATGAAGAATATTAAGCTTTTCTAAGCTAAGCTAACCTCCAACTATTCTGGAACAACTTTTAAGTTCGTGGCATGTCTATTTCGTGAAAAATCAGTACGACAAAAATACCCCTTCCCAAGACCATCTGGAGCACCATCAATATCTCGACCTTGGAAAACAGTTGCAGGAAATATTACAGTACCAGGATAGATATCAATCCCACGATCTGTCTCATACATCACAGAAAATACAGTAATTTCTTCCAAAAGATATTTTTTGGATAAGCTAAAAAAACGATTCAATCTAGATGCTGGATAATGATCAGGCTTCATTTTTTGGCGCCTTGCCCATATCCCCATAATATTATTGTCAATTGACTGCTTAAACTCTTCATTAGTCTTGTAAAGAAAATCAATTTTTGACCTATCACTTTGATATAACTCATTATTCTTCCACGTATCCCAACGTTTAATTTCTAAATGAGGAATCACTGAAAATAATTTTATATATCGATCTATCCACGCTTGTCCCTCACTTCGTGCGACCTGCATAGCCTCTACTTCACTTAAGCCTAATTCAAACATTTTATTAAAACGTTGCAATGTATCATTAACGCAAATCTGTACACTCTCGAAACGAGGCGCACACCAATCAATAGTCGCCTTAATTTTTTCACCCTCATGGTATTCTTGACCAACGCTAATTTGCAAACGAGCCAAATCAAAATCTTGCCAATTATGCGTTGTGTGTTTTTCAGTCTTCACTTTAAGAATATACAGACCTTTTTGTGGAGGGAATTGTTGCTTTTTCATGTATCAAATTTCTCCTCAGCTGTCGAAATTTTTGGCTTCGAGCCTGTATCCCAGAAATACTGAAACACTAACCTCTCTCGACGTGAGAGGTCATTATCTATATGAATGGTCACACGAGTTTCTCCACCATTCACTTGTGCCACCTTATCAGCATAGACAACGGTTACAATGTTTGTAAAATATTCTTTTGGAATACACTGGTACTCGTCCAGTTGCCCCATAATATACGTATCCCCATCTCTTATAAGCTGTCGCATTTGAACCCCGATTTGTCTCAAGATTCTATATTTATCATTTACTTCAGGAGGAGAAATTTTATCAGAAGCAAACATAATAAGAAGCTCTTTGTCTGGGTGATTTTTAAGAGTTATCAAGACATCATCAAGAAGCTTCATGTAACACCCCTCACCTTCAATCACTTCCAATCTATTTTCTACAATTTCAACACCACTTTGTGTAAAACGAACATTCATACCTTCAAGGCATTTTTTTATATGGAGAAGACTATCTCCCGACTTAGTTATACCACTTTCAACACGTGATATTTTTGACAGAGAAACATCCATAGCGGTTGCTAAATCTGATTGATTAAGACCAAGGAGTTCTCGTCCTGCTCTAATCTGAGCTCTCAATCGTTCATGCGCGTTTCTCATACTATTTTCCAAACTTCGTTTAGCTTTTAGAGTGTGCCTACTATAAATCAAACTATAAATCAAAGGCAAATGATTAGATTCATTTTAAATATTTCTTGCAGTTTTTGCAAATATTTATCTTGACATTTTACTGATATGTAATTAAAGTTCACTTATTGCAAATTAATTGCATGGGCAACTGGCTGGTAGTGATTAAAATATTATAAATTTTCCCACGTAACTCGGGTCGTGATTTCGGTTACGACCCTGTTTTTTTCTTGAAGAGATATCTTCCGAATGTGGGAAACATATAGAAAGTCTATGAAATGGGTAAAACAATCTTCGTTGGAGACCTTGTACAATACGCAACAGAAAACACTTGGACTTTAAACTCTTCATTAAGATCACTCACAGAGAAAACTCTCTATAAGCTTAAGGAAAAAGGTTATAAAACTCTTTCTACATCCCATCATAACGATGCTAAACCACAGCATATTTCTATGGTTCAAAAAGAAACTTCCTCACAAAATTTAAACTGGATGTCTGAGTGTGATTGCTTCATCGTGATGCTTCCTACAGCACAAGATAAGAACACAACTAAGATTGATGATACATTTATAGAGCAGGGAAGTGAATTTTTAATAGGCAAGGAAATTATCATCATACTCTCAGAAGATACAACTTATGGTCGTCTGATTGCTGGGCTATCAGCGATTGCAAATGTCACCTTTATAGATAGTAAAAATTTCAGTAAGCCAGATTTTGATATTTCATTAATGATTGCTAATACTAATATAGAGTATGACCATAGACGCGCAGCGTAAAGATAGGAACTTATCCTATTCACCTCAACTATTTCGAATAAAACTAAAATCTTTAAAAAATTCTTTTTTAGTAGGTACTTACCTTTAACAATAATCTACTTACCTTTAACAATAATCAATGATTAAAAAATTGTTAACGTGACCATATGTAAACTATTGGTTAATAAAGACCTTTTTTTTCTTCTTATCTTATTTTGTTAACTCCTCGGTAACAAGTTGAGGGGATAATAAAACATATAGCGTTCCTTTCTATGGGAGCGTCATGAGTTTTAATATTTACACATAAGATAAGGGATACGTCATGAACGGACCAACAGAGACACAAGATGTCGAAATTAATTTAGCCCCTCTTGCTAGCGCACGAATTGCTTATACTTTAAACAATACACAGCCTGTAAGATGTAGCTTTATTGGGACACAACCTTTCTTTTTTATGGATACAGAAGAAGTCTTGGAAGAAGATGGCTTATTTGATGGCATTCCACTGGATGTACTATCGGAGAATCTTGAAAGTCTTCATCATAAAATAAAATCTTATGATGCTATTTCTAAAGAGTTTCAGGATGACAGTACGCATATAAACGATCTTTTTTCCGAAGATGCTGCCTTTATATCCTCACCACGTCCCAATGAAACATCTATTCAACAGTTAACAGATATTTTAATACAAAGTCGTTTTGCAGATACTCTTCTTGACTATGCAAAAGAGCATAATGTTGAACTTCTTTACTCAACTCACGTGAAACACTCAGAATATGATCGTGATGCAGGTAAGATTTTTATTAATCATTCCCTTAATCTAGGATATCAAATTTTGTTGACTTCCATAGAGTTACGTCGTGTTTGGCAACATAAAAATGGGGCCTTAGTAGACCCTATCGCATTTTATCCTGACCATGCTATTTTAATTAACCGCTTACAAGAAGCAGACCTAAATGCCTTTATGATCCGCATTGCATGGGAGCTTAAATTAGCACAACAAAACGATGCATGGCTTTTAGTCGAAAATTCTCCTTTCTCAGATTTAGGTGGGTCTTTTGCACGCGAAGCCTGTACAGATTTCAGATCTGCCAACAATGGACATGCATTATTGAGTATTGTGGAATCATGGTTCTTATCAGAACGGTGCCGTACACATGACAGAACACTTATTCAACGTATGTTGGCTGGGAAATCACCTGAAGGATTTTCACATTCACAGGAACTCTCTCGTCAAGCTCTTATTGAGGCGATTTATGCCCTCGGTAAGAATCCATACGGCAATAATTACCTTGCTCCCCATATCCATCTTTTAGTAGAAGACCCTATTTTTTCTGAGGTACGTGACCGCTCTAACGCGAATTTTCTATGGTTTGTTAAATTTGAGAGCTCTTTCACGCAAGCGGAACAAGAATTGCAAAGGGATGAATCCGTTGATGCAACATCATATCAGTTAGAAAGAGGACATCAAAATCATGAAGCAGAAATTATTCAATTTCCTAAAACTGCCTCAAAAGCAAGTACACACAGAGATGGACAATGCGACATTGTACAATTCTTGCCCAATTTCAAGCATAGAGAACTATAGAACAGATCAGGGGCACATACTGCTAGACAAAGATATTAAAAACAATTTATGTCTTGAATCACTTTGGAATGAGACCTTCCAAAACCCTGACATTCAATACAAAACTCCATCCCGTCAATCTTCTACTTATAGCTCATTAAAGTGGGTTTGCTCCCTTCTCTCTCAGAGTGAAACACTCTGTGCGCTGATGATGAGTATTGAAAGTCATCAATGGCGCCTCACTCTTGCAAAAGACACAGCAGACTCCTATGTCATAGACGAAGAAAATAATCTTGTTGTCCTACCTTCTATAATGAAAAAATCTTACAGCCATCACAATCTTATTTTAAATACTATCCGAGCATTACGAGATATATGGCATGAGGACTGTCATAGCGATTTATACCAAACACTTACTCCTGAGGAGTACTTGAAATGGGAAAAGATAAGAGCTGCTGATATTGAAAGCTTTACACTTCTTATTGCATGGGAACTTCGTATTTCTGGAGAAAATGACCTATGGCGTATGATTATAGGCAGTGAAATTGGAGATATGGCACTCGTTTTTCAAGCAAATATCGAACAAAATAAAAATGGCGTTTTCTCTTACCAAAGAGCGCTCCTTTCTACATTCCATCAATGGTACAGAGAAGAAGATCGTGTAAATCAAACCGATTCACAAACACTTACAACATTGGATGAAATTCTATTAGATCATTCTACTTCAGATTCTTTTGGAACAGAGAGATTAAAAGCGTTAGACATCGAAGAACGTCTCTCTTTATCAACAGGCGAGTCCTACCTCTTACACATTGAGAATATACTTAATAACCCTGATTATTGTCAGATTTCAAGTGAAGTTAACCAAGCACATTTCTTTCATATTATGAATGATTGTAAGACAATTCATCTGGAACATACTCATTTTAGAGATAAAGCTCTGGCTGCAAAAATATTTCCCCAAGAATAACATCTCATCTTTTCATACTATATGTTCATGTTAGGATATCAGCATGACATCATCAAAAACATTACAGCCATTACATCGCTTTTATATTCATCTTGTTTCCGATGCCACGGGAACAACTTTGCAAAGTCTTGCACGAGGGGCATTAGCTCAATTCGAAGGCATTGACCCAAAAGAACGCTACTGGCCTTTGATTCGAACTGAACGACAAATGGCACGTGTTCTTGAAAATATTGAAAAACATCCTGGTCCTGTCCTTTTTACATTTGTTGATGAAAAAATGCGTAAAATTCTCCGTCATCATTGTGAAAAAATTGATGTGCCATGCATTGCAGTCATGGATCCTCTTTTAAAGGCTCTCTCTGCATATACAAATTTACCTGTTCAAGGAGTCCCTGGTCTTCAGCACGTTATGAATGATGATTATTTTAAACGAGTTGATGCCATAGATTTTGCTCTTGGCTTTGATGATGGACAACATATAAACGGATTGGAAGATGCTGATGTCATTTTGGTAGGCGTTTCTCGAACATCAAAAACGCCAACCTGTATCTTTTTGGCACGCCGTGGCATTAAAGCCGGAAATATTCCTTTGGTTCCAAATGTCTCTTTCCCTGATGAACTTCTCCATTTAGAAAACCCTCCCTTGTTTATTGGGCTCACAGAATCCCCAGATCGTCTTATTCAGCTCCGATCTACACGAATGCGAGTTGATGAATACCATGAGAATACAACTGGAAACAAATATACGGATCCAGAAGAGGTCGAAGATGAAATTCGAAAAGCTCATAAATTATTTAAAGAAAACAAATGGCATGTTATTGATGTTACTCGACGTTCTATTGAAGAAACAGCCGCAGAAATCATGGTATTGCTTCAAAAAAAGAGGTCAGTAGAAAGAAAAAAACGACGTGAGCAAGAAGAAGGACAAATATGAGCTCTTCCTATAAAAAATTAGCCGTTTTAGGTCACCCTATTCTACAAAGCCGATCGCCTTTTATTCATAATTATTGGATTAAAAAATATGGGCTCCAAGGACACTACGAAGCAATAGACATTCCTCCTGATGCACTTCATACATCTCTCAAAGACCTTATATCAGCAGAATATGAGGGATTTAATGTGACGACCCCTCATAAGCAATCTATTCGAGATATTTGTGATGTCTTAGATACGGCCGCCGATGAAATTGGTGCTGTGAACACACTTCATTGGACAAATAATAAGCTCTATGGTTCAAACACAGATGCTTATGGATTCACTCAGAATTTAGAAAACACATACTCTGATTTTAATTGGACAAATGCTACAGCCATCATTTTAGGCGCCGGCGGGGCAGCTCGCGCTGTCACTTATGCACTCAAAGAAAAAAATGTGCCTATTATAAAAATCTGTAATCGAACCTTAGAGAATGCTCAAAAGATAAGTGATGACATTGCTGGACAGGCTTTTCCCTGGGGAAATCGTCAAGAGATTCTCAAAGATGCAAATCTCCTCATCAATACAACGCTTCTAGGGATGAAAGGACAAGCTTCTTTGGACATACCGCTCCAAACGCTTCCTTCTGATGCCCTTGTCTATGATTTAGTCTATGCGCCTCTCATGACACCTCTTTTACAAGAAGCTCAAAGCCGAGGAAATCCTATTGTAACGGGAATTGGAATGCTTTTATATCAAGCTCAAAAATCGTTCGAAATATGGTACGGTCTACGTCCTGATATTGACATCGATCTCATTCAAAATATTCTTGGAACTCAAAAAGTATAACGATATTTATAGCTGCTAGAAAATCTATTCTAACTATAAAGAATAACGTGTTTTTTCCAAAGGAAGATCTATGGATTGAATAGGAGAAATAATTCCGTGAGATTCATATTGCTGTATCTCCTCTGTCAATTGATGAGATAAAACTGAAAATGCTTCTGTATTAGGAGCAGAAAAGCGGGAAGTATAATACTCAAATCCTACTTCAGGCGTACAATAAGTAAAACCAAAATTTTTCATCTCATCATCAGTTGGAGAATAATAGTAGTGCGATTCTAAATGATTTTGAGGTGCATAATCCTTTTCATTCTTCACTTCTGCATTCAAAACAGATGAGTATAACATATCAATACTTTCTGGTACCATGGCTGTATAAGAGTTATGTATTATATTGCTATCAAGAGTAAGTATAGATTTTGATGCTATGATTTCTCCTGTATCAATGCTTCCATTATCTGCAATTTTATGTAATGCCCAACCATAAAATTTTTCACCATTAGCCTTAGCCCAAACGGCTGATAATACGCCTCTATATTGAGGTAAAAGTCCTCCATGGAGATTCCAAAAAAATGAACTATTCTCTTTTATTTGTGAAATAGTTTTAGGAGAAAATATTTGTTTAAACCGTATAGATAAGGCACCAAACAACGGTTTAGAAAAATCAAAATCATTTACATCTGTAATATAGTGCTGCTCGAGGTTATATTTTTCTGCAAGCTGATTATAACTTAAATTAAGTGATTTTTTTGAATCAATACCTAAAGGCTCGTTATCCAAAAAAGGTAAAATAACTTTTCTTAGTAAATGTTCGTCATAAAATGCGTAATTTTGTAAGGGGGTTACAACATAATCTCTATTTTTATTACCTCCTACATTATATAAAATTGGATTAAATCCACCTTCTATAAGTTTAGGTATAAGACCGTTTATTATCTCTAATCCTATCGAGTCATAACACACAAAAAGTGCTATATCTTTTTGCATAGCTATATGTTTATCAACCATTTGGAATAACCGCTATTGTTTCCCATGCAATATTAAAGAGCTCTAAAAATGTATTCGCTAATGCCTGCTCTTTAAACAATATAATCTCTACTTCGGTATTTTGAAAAATTAAGATCGCAATATACTGACCAAATACATAAAATGATCTTTCACTCCATTTATCCTCTGTAATCCAGCGATATTCGGCATACTTGCTCCCTATAAAGTCAGTATCACCATAAGGACATGTAATTTTAAAATCTAATTTACCGGTTTCAAATATTTTTGCCATCCGTTCGATATGCATTTTATGCCATTTATCATCCTTCAGAAGATTTTTCCACTGAGAGGGTGACGCATTATATATACAAAAATTTCCTGCATTTGTTTTTGCTTCTTTATAAACCATTTCCATGAATTCTTTAAAACCATCACTCCCTTTTAGTCTTTTCATGTACTCTTGTCGTTTTCTAACACCGTCAGACTCTATAAACTCTATATTCTGGGCTTCAAGTGTTGAAATCATTTTATAAATTGTTTCTTGTCGTGGATCAGACGTTTCATTTTCAAAATTTAAAATAGTTTGAACATAGACGCCAGAAGCCTTAGATAAATCCTCTCGAGACCATCCTAAAATCGCCCGTGCTGCTCGTATTTGATAGCCTTTTATCATAGATATAACTTCATCAATCCAGTCTGTTTGTCTTTTTACATGATAGCGCTATATAAAGTTTTTGTCTATATTTGTAAAGTTTTTATTGACAGGCAATGAGGAATATGTTTTTTATATACTACTATAAATGTTTTACATGCATTTGCATATTAACTAATTTAATAGCAAAGCAGTCTACATGCTGATTAAACATACATGTAGATCAATATGATAGAGGATACAATGTCGGCTTTATGCAGTGGGTAATAGACCATTTAGATCCAACAGATCAACAACGGACAATGGCAAGAGGGTGTTAAGAAAAGAGTTTTGTTTTCCCCACGCAGAAGCACTAGGGCGTATAGTTTAGACTATACGCCCATTTTTTTAACCATTTTCAACCAATGAATTCTTTATGCTGCTTGAGCATGAACCGATCTCTTTGTTGCATTCTTTTTCATTCGAATCGTTGCCTGCGCCGCGGCAAGCCGTGCGATAGGAACACGAAAAGGAGAACACGAAACATAATTCAAGCCTATTCTTTCACAAAAATCAATGGAAGCAGGGTCTCCGCCATGCTCTCCACAAATACCCAATTTAAGATCAGGGCGTGTTTTTAATCCACGCTCCGTAGCAATTTCAAGTAATTGCCCAACTCCCTCTTGATCAAGACTTACAAAGGGGTCAATTCTAAAAACACCTTTTTCTACATAGGATGGTAGAAAAGTGGTGGCGTCATCACGGCTCATCCCCAAGGTTGTTTGTGTTAGGTCATTTGTTCCAAAACTAAAAAATTCTGCATCTTTAGCAATTTCGTCAGCCATTAATGCTGCGCGTGGAATTTCAATCATTGTTCCAACAAGGTAGTCAACCGATACACCCGTTTCTTCAAAAACATCATCAGCTGTGGCATCAATAATATTTTTAAGAATACTGAGTTCTTTTTGACTGACAATCAATGGAATCATAATTTCTGGTGTCAGGGGCTTGTTTGTTTTATTTTGTACACTAACCGCTGCCTCTAAAATGGCTCGAGCTTGCATGGCATAGATTTCTGGATAGGTTAGTCCCAAACGACATCCTCGATGCCCAAGCATTGGGTTTGACTCTGAAAGTTCTTTCAAACGTCTCTGGACAAGAGATTCTTCAAGCCCAGATAATTGCGCAAAGTTTTGAATGTCAGACTCATCATGGGGTAAAAATTCATGTAAAGGGGGATCTAATAAACGAACCGTAACTGGAAGCCCTTGCATAATTGTAAAAAGCTTTTCAAAATCACTTCTCTGTTCCGGCAAAAGATGTGTTAGAGCCTTATCACGGCCTCCTTTATTCTCTGCAAAAATCATTTCTCGTACTTTTTGAATACGATCTGGATCAAAAAACATGTGTTCAGTTCGGCAAAGCCCAATTCCTTCAGCTCCAAATTTCAAAGCATTTTCAGCATCTAGTAGTGTTTCAGCATTTGTACGAACCTTCATACGACGTATTTCATCTGCCCATGCCATAAGCGTTGTAAAATCTCCTGATAATTTTGGCTGAAGTGTAGGAACAGCCCCTTTCATAATTTCTCCTGTTGTACCATCAATGGTAACGATATCTCCTTCTTTAAAAATCTGTCCTTGTGTTGTCAGGGTTTTATTTTTAGAATCAATATACAAAGATCCTGCTCCTGCTACACAAGCACGGCCCATTCCACGCGCTACAACAGCAGCATGAGAAGTCATTCCACCACGACTTGTTAGAATTCCCTTCGCAGCGTGCATACCATGAATATCTTCAGGAGAGGTTTCTGTTCGCGCTAAAATGACATTTTCTTCATTTTTAGCCCATGCCTCTGCATCATCTGCAGTAAAGACAAGCTTTCCACTTGCAGCTCCAGGAGAGGCAGGCAACCCTTTCCCCAATACATCTCTAGAAGCATCTGGGTCAAGTGTGGGGTGAAGCAACTGATCAAGGGCATTTGCATCAACTCTGAGGAGAGCCTCTTCTCGAGAGAGCATCCCTTCATCAACCATATCTACAGCTATTTTAATAGCAGCCGCCGCCGTACGCTTTCCTGTTCTAGTCTGAAGCATATAGAGTTTATTCTGTTGAACTGTAAACTCAATATCTTGGATATCTTTATAATGGGTTTCAAGTTTGAGGCGAATATCTGATAGCTGTGCAAATACTTCTGGAAGTGTTTCTTCCATGGAAAGGAGATTACTTCCTTCTTTTTCCCGTCCTTTGATTGTAAGAGATTGTGGAGTCCGAACGCCTGCAACTACATCTTCTCCTTGAGCATTTACTAAATATTCTCCATAAAAATAATTGTCTCCTGTTGAAGGATCACGCGTAAAGGCCACGCCTGTGGCACAATCATTCCCCATATTTCCGAAAACCATAGATTGAATATTAACGGCTGTCCCCCAATTTTCTGGAATGGAATGAAGACGACGATAAGTCACAGCACGAGGTGTTTTCCATGATCCAAATACAGCACCAATAGCTCCCCAGAGCTGTTCTTGAACATCATCTGGGAAAGACCGGCCAAGCTCTTGTTCCACGAGCTCTTTATATTCAGCAACAATTTCTTTCCACTGTATTGAAGTTATTTCTGTATCATCTTCAAGACCCAGACGATTTTTATGTTCTGCTAAAATTTCCTCAAAATCATGATGAGACATTCCCATTACAACATCTGCATACATTTGGATAAATCGGCGATAGGAATCCCATGCAAAGCGTGCATCCTGAGACTGTTTGGCTAATCCTTCTACTGTTACATCATTAAGACCAAGGTTAAGAACTGTGTCCATCATCCCGGGCATAGATACACGGGCGCCAGAGCGTACAGAAAGAAGCAATGGATGTTCAGGATTTCCAAATTCACCCCCCATCTCCGCTTCTATTGCTTTAACAGCTTGATGAACATCATCTTTAAGAGTTTCAGGGTAAGTTTCATTATTTTTGTAGTAATGTGTACAAAGCTCCGTCGTCATAGTAAAACCAGAGGGTACAGGCAATCCTAGAGCTGACATCTCTGCAAGATTAGCGCCTTTGCCACCAAGTAAATTTTTGAGGCTAGCATCGCCGTCAGCCTGTCCATTTCCAAATTGGTAAATCCATTTTTGTGCCATTAATCTTGTCCTCTATATTTCAACAATGTTCAATAATACAGGCACTTTACAAAGGGAAGGAAAGAAAAGAAAGAAAAAACCAC
>JAJFGT010000141.1 GCA_021776015.1 Alphaproteobacteria bacterium | reverse complement strand
TGTGGTTCGATTGAAAAAAAATCCTCTATGGTATCGGCATTCTGGTTTTTGAACCTAAATTTTTCCGCAATATTCGCCCGAGTTCTTAAAAAAACACTTTTAGGGGCAAGATCAAGGAGTGCTTTGAGATAAGGATGTGATGGATCTACTTTATAGGGGATTTGTAAGGCGTGATCTTGAGTCTCTAATGGATCGGGTTCTATAATATGTTCATTATATCGCCCTGTTTTCTTATCAAAAATATGTTTAGTTTCCTTCTTTGGCCAGTCTTTATAGCTCATTAACTCTTGATAAAGAGGATGATTGGGGCTTAATTCACCTCGTTTTCCTGAAAAAGAAGGTTCCCTAGATCTTTCATCGATATACCAATCTTCGAAATGAGCCAATAAATGAGGAAGCGTATTAATTTTGGGAGTGGTTTCATCCGATGAATACACATGTTTATCGTAATCAAAGGTTTGCCGAGGAGGTTTATGTCCAACTAGGAATGTGTAGTAGGTAGAAAACCATTTATCAGGGTGATCTTCAGCGAGTGTTTTGAGCTCTGTAATAAATCTTTCAGCAAAGGGAAATTTTCCAGAAACCACAGTCATGGGGGGTTGAATATATTCTGCATACTGTTCTAGAAACTGGGGAAAAGTTTTTCTCTTTCTCATCTTTCTCCACGGTATTGAGTGAACAAGCCCTTCTTCTCTGATTTCTCTAGCTTTTTGTATCTTATATTCACTGTCAAAAAGTTCGGCAGCAGTTTTCTTTTTAAAACGTTGACGTGTTTCTTCTTTCCGTTCCTCTTCTGTCATTGCAATAGCAATAATCCGACCGTCTGCATCAAATGTTAAATCTTCTAAAGCGCAATCATTTCGGTCGTGTCTATAATGTTCTTTCTCTCCAGTCACACGATGATCTGGACAGTTTAATTCACTGGCAACACGTCTGATAAGCTCTGTACCTTCTGGATCATGATCTTTCCCCTCTTTGATCCATTTGAGGTGATTGTGCCATGGGAAAACAGCAAAGCCCCTTTCCCGTAGTTTGTATTTAATATTATGGCGGCTTGGCCAGTCTGTTTTTTGAGCTAAAAAAGTTGTAGCATTATGATAAAAACGATGCTCATTACCATATTCAAGACTGTCCAATCCAGTATGATAAGGGGCTAACTCTTTCTTCGCCTCTTCAAAACGTTGTGCTGCTTCAATGGCGTCTTGACGTGTCTTTGCTGCCCAAAAAGCTTTACTCTCTGTTCTCATTCTTTTGTAGAAATAAGGGATCGTTTTTGTGATATCAAAACCATAGTTACGATTTTCAGGTTTAACGGCTGTTGCAATCTCAATGAACTGATCCAGAATCCATTTATAGACAGGGCGGGTAGAAAAGGAATAGGAGCTCTCGTCTCTAATATTTATGCTATATTCGATATCTTTTCTCATAAATGTATCTAGGAAATTCAAGGCATGATCTTGAATGGGCTCTAAGCCAGAAATCGCTTGAATAGCGGATTCTGATTCAAACAACAGGAGTTGCATAAGATAGGGATCGACTGTTTTAAAATCTTGATCAAAGAAGGTTTGATTAAAATAATCACTTAACAAATTAAGTTGTTTTGTTGGTGTCATTTCATTGAAATGTGTTTCAGTACAATAATGTTCAAAATGTGTTTGAAATTTTATGGACCTTGCAGCATTTACAACAGCTTGAGGAATAGATGTCGTTTCATATTCCATGTCTTTTGTGAGTTGTAAATGGGCAAGGCCAAGCTTTGTATTTCGAATGCGTGTATTGAGCTCTGGATGAATGGCCATTAAATTCCCTAAAGTTTCGCCCCATCCTCCGTGACGAAGATTTTTATCTCCTTCTTTTTCTGCTTTAAAAGCTTGAAAAACTTCCCCCATGCCCTTTGGGTGATAACCAGCTTTTTCGGCCTCAGTAAGCCCCCAAATATCGCCTGTTGTTTCCTCTAGGCGGCTATTTTCAAGACTGTTCTATTTTTTATGTCGGAGTAAATGAAAGCGTTCATGTCCTAAGACAGCAGCTAAATGATCTTCAGCAAAATCTTTTTTATGAAGAAGATCAATTAAATCAAGCCCAACGATTAAAATAGGTGTTTTGGCCTGAGGAATGACAGCCGTGTTACTTCCATTTTGATCGGAGAGATAAATCAAAAGTTCTGGGGAATCTTTTCCCATGGTTGCATTGGAAAGCCTATTAAGAATCTGTCTTATATATTGAATAACAAGGTCAGCCTCTGGGCTATCTCCTTCTGTTACCAATCTATTAGATTCAATAAGAAATTGAGGGGTTTCTCCATCAGCAAGCTGTTTTTCTAGATTATCAGTATAGGCTTGCCCTTCATCTCCTTTAATGGGAACAGAGATTGGAGAAGGTCTTTTCTCGTTCTCAATGGGAGGAGGAGGAGCTTGATCCTGTGTGGTGGCTTGTACAGCCATAGGAGCGAGAAAGCGATCTAAAATCATATAACCTAAGCCTAGTGTTTGAATTGATTTTTTAATTACCATAAGGTGATCGTTAAGACAAGAAAAAACTTTGCCATAATTTTATATTAAGGTAAGAGGTGGATGGAATATATTGACCTTCAATCAGTATCTGTTAAGAAGAATAAGGTTTTATACTTTTAAACACATATGATCTTCCTAAATATAAAATGACCCCAGCAATCTCCGTTCAAGGACTCAAAAAAACATATGCTGATGGATATCAGGCATTAGATGATATTACGCTGGATGTTCAACGTGGAGAGATCTTTGCTTTATTAGGCCCAAATGGAGCAGGGAAGACAACTCTGATCAGTATGATTTGTGGCATTGTTAAAATCGATACTGGATCTGTTAAAGTTTTTGGGCATGATAATGTTCATGATTATCGTCAGGCTCGCTCTTATATTGGCCTTGTTCCTCAAGAATTAACAACAGATGCCTTTGAAACTGTTTGGAAAACAGTTAGTTTTAGTCGTGAGCTGTTTGGTAAATCCTCCAATCCAGCTTATATCGAAGAGTTGCTAAAGAAATTATCGCTATGGGATAAAAAAGACGCCCAGATCCGTACCTTATCAGGTGGTATGAAACGTCGTGTGATGATTGCTAAGGCTCTGTCACATGAGCCAGAGATCCTTTTTCTGGATGAACCTACAGCTGGTGTCGATGTTGAGCTTCGTAAATCTATGTGGGCACAGGTGCGTCAACTGCGTGAAATGGGAGTTACTATCATTTTGACAACCCATTATATTGAAGAAGCCGAAGAAATGGCGGATCGTATTGGTGTGATCAATAAAGGGCAATTGATTGTAACCGAAGAGAAAAAAGTCCTGATGAAAAAGCTTGGTAAGAAGCAATTGATTGTACATTTGCATCATCCCTTGTCTGTTGTTCCCGAGTCCTTATCAGCGTTTGAATTAGGCTTGTCTAAAGACGGGCAGTGCTTAGTGTTTACTTATGATCCTGCCATACAAAATAATGGCGTATTAGACTTCATGGATGCCCTAAAAAGCAATGCGATAGGCTGTCACGATATTGAGACACATCAAAGTTCTCTTGAAGATATATTTGTTCAGTTAATAGGTGAATCATGAATTATCACGGTATCTTAGCTATATATAAATTTGAAATGTCCCGTGCTTTTCGTACGATCGGGCAAAGTATTGCCTCTCCCGTTATTTCAACTGTGTTGTATTTTATTGTCTTTGGGGCAGCCATAGGGTCACGTATTGAAGATATTGATGGTGTGAGTTATGGCGCCTTTATTGTCCCAGGGTTAATTATGTTGACAGTCTTGGGGCAGAGTATTTCAAACGCCTCCTTTGGAATTTATTTCCCACGCTTTACAGGCACAATATATGAGATTTTATCTGCACCTATTTCCTTTTTTGAAGTGGCCATTGGCTATGTTGGGGCGGCGGCGACTAAATCGTTGGTTGTTGGAATTATTGTTTTGATGACAGCTGGCTTTTTTGTGCCTCTTGAAATCCAGCATCCAGTATGGATGGCATTCTTTCTTGTCATGACCTGTATTACCTTTAGTTTGCTTGGGTTCATTGTGGGAATATGGGCGGATGGATTTGAAAAATTACAGCTTATCCCTCTACTGATTATTACGCCTCTGACCTTTTTAGGGGGGAGTTTTTATTCCATTCATATGTTGCCTGATTTTTGGCAAAAAATATCGCTTTTGAATCCTGTTGTTTATCTGATTAGTGGGTTTCGATGGAGTTTCTACGAAAGCTCAGATGTAAGCCTTGGAGTGAGCGTTACGATGATCCTCGTATTCCTAGGAATCTGCATGGCTTTAGTCGCATGGATTTTTAAAACGGGCTATCGATTAAAGAATTGATTGAAGTTGTGTGTGAGTAGGTTGCTTATTAGAATATTTTTTCTTGAAGAAAAGTATCCATTTCACGAACGTAATCCATGCATTGATCCAAATTCTTTTTTTGGCTATCTAAAGGAAGTAAACAATTAATAGGCTCAACCACCTTTCTTATTGTGCAACTCTTTTCAGACTTAGTCATCAGAAAATCAAAGCCATTGTCTTTAAACATTTCTTCTTTGTCTTTTATAAGAGCATTGCATTTGGGGAGCTTAAATTCTGTGACAACGGCCTCCTTTTTTACAATAATGGTAACTCCATCGGGGTAATCATTCTTTGAAAAATAAAACCATAAGACTTTATTGTTTGCTGCACCATTATTTTCCAATTCAAAATTAAATTCTGGGATGCGTTTATAGGAAAGTTTTTTGATATCTTTGACAAACTTTACAGCCTCAGGGATATCAGGTGCTCTAACAAATTTTTCTTTCTTGCTGATGGCTATTTCAAATTGTCCTTTTCTAAACTTTAGGCGACGCTCATCATGAATAGTCTTTTCTAGAAATGAAATGATTTCTTCATAGGAAATATAGTTGTGATAATAATCCGTGTCTTCTCTGCTCTTTAAATAGCTTGCAGGCGCAATCAAACAGGTTTCAAAAAAATCCCAAAGTTCGCCACGAATTCCGTTTATTCCTCTTTCAATATATCGTTGAGGTTGTCTGTCTTGCGTATTCGCATTGATTTTATTCTCAATCATCAACGCATAAGTTTTATTATTTTGCTCTATCAAAATTATTATATCGGATTCATCCCCACCTGAATATTTTTGTTGAGCAGATCTATACGTATCTCTGACTACACCGGCTTTATTCAAAAAACCGGAAAAACACTTGGATACAAATAGCTGTGTAAAATCAGCGTTTATAAGAAACTCTTCTTCTAATATTTGGTCTATTGTTCTTTCGGTAACATTTGGTGTTACAATGCTATCTTGGAAACCATCATTAACTAGAGCCCCATCGCTAACCACCTCAATATTCCTTGGAGTATCAAAACAAATTTTTATATTGCTTGTTGTTCCTAAAGTTTCATTCAGTTTAACTTTACAATTTTCAATAATTTCTACGAAAACATCCTTTTTTAATGAATGAATTTCACCTTTTTGCGAACGAATAGAATAGCCACCTTGAGATTTATTTGGCAAAACTTGATAAAATAGGCCGTCAATAAAAAAATTATCATAAGTTTGAAATGATAATACAAGCATTTGTTAATCCTATTATTTTGAGCTTTTCGTTACTATACTAAATTCTTCACTACTTTTAAAGAATGTACCTATGGCAAATTAGATTTTATCTATAGGCAGTTTGATATACTGAACGCCATCCATTTTCTTTCCAAATTTCCCAGCTCGTAAATTCACCTGAATGGAGGGGAGTAAAAGTTTTGGAACGGCTTTGCCTTTGTCGTCATTGTTCCGTTTTGTGACATAGTCTTCTTTGCTAATGCCTTCATGAACACGTATATTTCTATGTTTTTGTTCAGCGATACTTGTCATGCATTCAGGCGATCGAGTTCCTTTGGGAGGGTAGTCGTGGCCGACATACATGCGATACGATTCGGGGAGTTTGAATAATTTTCGAGAGGATCGATAAGAGTCTTCAGCACTGCCATCGGGGAAGTCGCAACGGCCTGTTCCAACATCGGGCAGGAACATGGCATCCCCAACAAAGACAGCATCACCAATAAGGTAACTTGTATCAGAGGGGGTGTGACCAGGTGTGTAAATGATGCGTGCTTCGAATGGACCCACAGTAAATATTTCATCATCCTCAAAGATATGATCAAATTGTGAGCCATTGAGAGGGGTATCCTCTTCATTGTGAAAAAGAGGTTCCCATGTTTTGAGAACTTTTAAAATATGTTTACTGATAGCGGTTTTTCCATCCAATTTCTCTTTAATATAAGCAGAGCCTGTTAGATGATCAGCATGAATATGGGTTTCAAGAATCCATTCGACCTCTAGCCCTTTCTTTTTAATAAAATCGATAATACGATCAGCAGATTCAGTTTTCACTCGACTAGAATAAATGTCATAGTCAAGGACACTGTCAATAATGGCACAGCGTGTATCTGTCTCACCATCAGCATAAACAACATAGCTCCAAGTGGCCGTAATGGGATCAAAAAATCCTCTGACATCTGGTTTTTTCATTAGAATCCTCCTTGGTGAATATAAAGTTTGTCAATCAACATAAAAATGGCAAGCATTGTGATCAAAACGGCAAAGACACGCTTTGCAAAATGGTCTGGGATTGCATTTACAAAAGCACTTCCTATGAGCATTCCTATACCTCCCCCCCCTACGAAACAAAAGAAGAGCGACCAATCAATCGTGATATCTTTTATAAAGGCTCCGCCGACGGCTGAGATAGAAATAAGAAAGATTGACGCTAGAGATGTTCCAACAGCGATACGATACGGCATGTAGAAAATCATTGTTAAAAGAGGCACGATGATAAATCCTCCA
>JAJFGT010000015.1 GCA_021776015.1 Alphaproteobacteria bacterium | reverse complement strand
TGATCAAAGAATGTGGCGCCAAGATATAGATGGCTCAAGAGCTCATTGTAAAATGCTCATCGCACAAAATATCATTCCTACAAAAGATGGGACAGCTATTCTAGAAGGCTTAGACCAAATTGAAGTAGAAATTAAAAACGGAGAATTTGAATTCAAAACTTCACTCGAAGATATTCATATGAATATCGAGAGTCGTCTACATGACATCATTGGTGATGCCGCAGGAAAACTCCATACGGCCCGATCAAGAAATGATCAAGTTGCCACGGATTTTAGATTATGGGTTCGAAGTGCATGTGACGATTTAATTGAAAACATAGAGTCTTTTCAAACAACACTTCAAATGATCAGTGATCATCATCAAAAATCTATTATGCCTGGATTTACACATTTACAGGTCGCACAACCTATAACACTTGCCATGCATCTTGGTGCTTATTGGCACATGATGGAACGTGATAAATCACGGTTTCAAGATTGCAGACATCGTTTGAACGAGTCCCCCTTAGGGGCCTGTGCATTATCAGGGACAGGATTTAAAACAAATAGAGATATGACAGCCCAAGAATTAGGCTTTGATCGGCCTATGCAAAATACAATGGATTCTGTATCAGCACGTGATTTTGCAACGGAGTTTCTTTTTGTGTGTGCTCAATGTGGGATTCACCTCTCTCGTTTAGCAGAAGAAATTATCATGTGGTCTACGCCTCAATTTGGATTTGTAACTTTAAGTGATCAATGGTCGACAGGATCATCCATCATGCCTCAAAAGAAAAATCCTGATGCGGCAGAGCTAGTACGAGCAAAAACTGGCTGTCTTAATGGTAACTTACTTCAGCTCATGACTATCATGAAGGCACTGCCCTTGGCCTATAATAAGGATCTACAGGAAGATAAAGCCCCGACCTTTCAAAGCTATGATACTCTTTCTCTTTGTTTAGAAGCTATGAATGGAATGATTGAGAGTGTTTCATTTCATGAAGAAAGAATGAGAGATGCGGCAGAGAGTGGTTATGCCACAGCAACTGAGATTGCTGATTGGCTTGTCCGGAACTTGGATATGCCATTCAGAGACGCGCATCATATCACTGGTTATATTGTTAAAATTGCTGAAAATAAAGGGTGTCGTCTTGACCAGCTATCTTTAGAAGATTTACAAAATATAGAAGGACGCATTACAAACGATATTTTCAACAGCCTTAACATAGATAAAGCTGTTGAAAGTAGGCTTAGAAAGCACAATTAAATACTCTCCCTAAAGATATACTAGAACAAGAATACAGCAACAATAAATGAAAAGTACGTAAACCGTAAACTAATGTCTCTTTTAAAAAATTTATCTCTAAAATTTAAAGATGCCTTTGAACAAATTGGTGTGGATTCCAGTCTAGTCATCGTGACAACAAGTGACAGACCTGATTTGTCTGATTACCAATGTAATGGTGCGATGAAAGCAGCGGGAATTCTTAAATCTAATCCACGAGAGATTGCAGGAAGAATTAAAACTATTTTAGATAATGATATAGATTTTTCAGAAGTTCGTGTCGATGGACCTGGATTTATTAATGTTAGGCTATCAGATAAATATATTGCGTCACAACTGGACGGACTCAATTCAAAAAACATATCGAGCAAAGAGGCTCAACAAGAAATTATTATTGATTATGGAGGGCCCAATGTTGCAAAACCACTCCATGTTGGGCATCTAAGATCTGCTGTTATTGGCGAAGCCATTAAACGTACAGCACGATATTTGGGACATAACGTTATTTCTGATATTCACCTTGGGGATTGGGGAACCCCTATGGGTATGCTGATTGCAGAGCTCCAAGAACGCCACCCTACTTGGCCTTATTTCTCAGAAGATATAACAGATTTTCCTAAGGAATCTCCTCTTACTGTTCATGATCTGATGGAATTATATCCTCAGGCTGCAACCCATTTTAAAGAAGACATAGCATTTCAAGAAAAAGCGCGTAAAGCAACAGCAGACCTCCAACAAGGAAATATCGGATATAGGGCCCTATGGAATCATTTCATTAAGACTTCTATTACCGAAGTAAAGGAGGATTTTGCAGCTCTCAATGTCTCTTTTGATTTATGGCTTGGTGAAAGTGATACGAATGACTCCGTAGAACCCATGATCAAAGAACTCACAAAACGAGGGATTGCCACAAAAAGTCAAGGAGCAGTCGTCATTAATGTTGCTGATTCAGAAGATAGTTATGAAGTGCCCCCTTTAATTCTTATGAAACAAGATGGCGGTATCATGTATGGGACAACAGATCTTGCCACCATCATCCAGAGAATAAAAGATTATAAACCAGACCATATTATTTATGTCGTTGATCAACGGCAATCCCTTCATTTTACTCAGGTCTTTCGAGCCGCCGAGAAATCTGGTTATATTGACTCTGATCGCTTAGAACATGCTGGGTTTGGAACTGTTAATGGGCCTAATGGAAAGCCATTTAAAACTCGTGAAGGGGGTATTATGCGCCTTAGAGATTTAATTGAACTTGCAAAAACAGAAGTTATAAAAACAATAGGTTTTCCAGATGATCATGAACTAACAGACGATGAAGCTGAGATGGTCAATAAAATTGCCATTGCAGCCATTAAATTTGGAGATCTTTCTTCAAACCGTCAATCAGACTATATTTTTCAACCTACAGAATTTGTAAAAATGGAAGGAAAAACAGGGCCTTATATTCAATATGCAGCCGTTAGAATTAAATCTGTTCTAGAAAAAGCTAAGGATCAAGATATTGAATATAATGATAAAGCTGAACTAATATTTAATGAACCAGCCGAAAGAGCTCTTGCTCTTAAGCTTTTAGAATTTCCAACCGTACTCCAAAACTCGTTTGAAGCTCGTATGCCACATATTGCTTGTGAGCATGTTTTTTCAGTTGCCCAAGCTTTCAGTTCTTTTTATCAGAGCTGTCCTATTTTAACACCTTTGGATTCCTCCCTAATTCAATCACGTCTACGTTTAAGCTCTATGGCATTTAAACAAATTGAAGTTGCCTTAGATAATTTAGGCATAGAGATTCCAAATAAGATGTTGAGATTTGAATAGCTTTTATAAAAAAGAAAAATGGGGCGACTGACGGGGCTTGAACCCGCGACCACTCGAACCACAATCGAGAGCTCTACCTGCTGAGCTACAGTCGCCATTATTGAATCTAT
>JAJFGT010000140.1 GCA_021776015.1 Alphaproteobacteria bacterium | reverse complement strand
AGATTTCTCTTTAATTATTCCTTTTGAAAATAATGGATTTCACTTAGTGAAACAATATCGCTACCCAGTTAAGAACTCATTTTGGGAATTTCCACAGGGAGTTTATGAAGAAAATTTAAATGATAGTAAACTAGGAGCAATTACTGAATTAAGACAGGAAACAGGACTAACTCCTAAAGAAATAGAAGAGATAGGTTTTTTATATGAATCCTATGGACACTGCGACCAAGGTTTTTATATTTTTTTCGCTCGCAACTTTACCAAAGGTAAACAAGAACTAGAAAAGACAGAGTCAGACATGGTTACAGAATGGTTTTCTGAGAAAGACTTTAATAGAATGATAGATAGCGGAAAAGTGAGAGATGCAGGCACAGTCTCTGCCTATTGCTTATTTCTTAGAAATAGAAATAAATTACTTAACTAGCTAAATTTAAGACAGTAGTTCGATAACCACTCACATCAAGGCACCATCTCATTTATCTCAATGAAAAATAGTATCTAAAGATCTTTGGGCAGCTTTCAGTATTTGGGCTCGAGTGTCTGAGCTCTCTACATATCCTGACTCTGAGGATAGAAGACCAGAGGCCTCAACTTCCTCTCTAAACACACTGGCAAATCGACTGACATCTTGAGGTTCATTGATCGGGACTTCACAGATATCGCGTCCACCCATTTCTTGTACGCCATCCCGCTTACGAGGAAGATAGGTCTCTATAATTTTAAGCTCTGGGGGGCGAAGCCCTGTCGTATAAAGACGCACCTGAATCCTTGAAAAAGAATCTACAAGGGTATTTTGTGGAGGGTAGTCTTTTTGATGAAAAGGGGTTCCATGAGTCATATTTTAGCTCTCCTTATCTTAAATCATAGATAGAAAACTTTAATAAATGCTTTATGGATTAGATTCATTTTAGGAATAAGGATTGTTAGTAATTCTAAGGAAACGCTTTCTTAACCTTATCATGATATGTTATACAATGGAGTGTATTGAAACAACTGGACACATAAAATGCTCGGACCTATCAGCGCCTATCAGATTCAACAACAAAGTGTGCAAAGCACACAGGTTAGGAATCCCAATTCTCAACCCTTTTTGGCGCAAGAGCAAAATTTAGGGCGTACTGAGCGTTTGAATGAAACACGCCATGCAAATGAGCCTTTGGCTGATGCAAATGACGCTCATAAGGGGCAGAAAGATCTGACGGACATCTCTGAAGATCAGGTCAAAAACCTTCTGGCTCAAGGCTCCACTGAACGAGGCTCTCTCGTTGATCTTCTTGCTTAAGAAACATATATATCTTATTGAAATGCAACTTCATTAAAGGATCGAAGTTTTCGACTATGAAGTTTTGATGGCCCAATCTCACGGAGCAGTGCCATTGTTCTGAGTCCTATTCTAAGATGCTGATCGACACGTTGACGATAGAATTTATCCGCCATCCCGGGAAGCTTTAACTGCCCATGTAACGGCTTATCAGATACGCATAACAACGTTCCATAAGGAACACGAAAACGAAACCCATTGGCCGCAATCGTTCCAGACTCCATATCCAAAGCAATCGCACGACTTTGACTCAGGCGTTGGTTCTGACGAACAAGAGATCTAAATTCCCAATTTCTATCATCTACCGTCGCCACAGTCCCTGTTCTCATGATTTTCTTTAGTTCGTATCCATTCAGTCCCGAGACTTCACTCACAGCCTGTTGTAACGCCAATTGAATTTCAGCAAGAGGTGGAATGGGAATACTTGGATGAAGGTCTTTATAAAGAACATTGTCCTCACGAATATAACCATGCGCCAAAACATAATCTCCCAAAGACTGAGAGTTTCGAAGACCTGCACAATGCCCCAGCATTAACCACGCATGGGGGCGCAAGACAGCAATATGATCTGTAATCGTTTTGGCATTAGATGGCCCTACTCCGATATTGACCATAGTAATCCCTGATCCATCGGCACGTTTTAAATGATAGGCTGGCATTTGAGGCATACGCCCAAGGGCAAAGCCTGCCTCATTATGAGGCATATTTTCCATCTTTTTGTTATAGGTTATTTTATTCCCTGGTTCGACAAAGGCAGAGTATCCATCTATCCCTGAATTTTCAGACATAAGAGTCCCTGCCAACCCGATAAACTCATCAATATAGAATTGATAGTTTGTGAAAATCACATAATTTTGAAAATGATTTGAATTCGTTGCCGTATAATGTCGCAATCTCATCAAGCTGACATCTACACGAGGCGCCGTAAATAAAGATAAAGGCGACGGATCTCCTGCTGCAATAACATTCGTTCCATTGGCCACTTCATCATTCATTTTTTCCAAATCAGGATGATCAAAGAAACTCATCAGCGCAGACATTTGTTCTTCATCAAGCTCTTTTTCTAGATGAAACTCTTCTCCCAACGCCATATGGACAGGAATAGGCACATCACTCAGTCCAATCTCTATAGGCGCATCATGGTTTTTTAGAAGAAGACGGATTTGTTCTTCATAATATTTAGAAAAAATATCAGGGCGCGTTAGTGTTGCCTCATAATCCCCTGGTTTTGGAACAAATCCATAGGAACGGCGACTATCTTTACGTGTCGCATTTTTGGTTGAAATACGAATGCGAGGATAAAAAGCCTGAATTTTCTTTTTGGGAATTTTACCGTCTGAAAATGCTTTAAATTGTGCGCATAAATACGCCACGCTTTCCTGATAAAGAGCATCTATCTCCTGACAGGCTTTTTCAGCATCTTTATATTTTTTTGTTGCTTTTAAAATCATGGAATTATCATATCACAAATTTTATTAAGAAAGGTAAACAGATAGAATTTCAAAAAACTTTACTTTATGAAAAGTTTATGCTTTAATTCCCCTCTAACGACACAAAAGAAAGACTAGAAATGAAATTACTTACCTCTATCTGTAATAGCTTTATGGCAAAAGTAGTCTCTCCAGAAAAAATTGAAATCCTTTCTAATCAGCTCATTATAGCGGCAGGAAATAACGATGTAGCAGAAATCAAACGTCTACAAATGTGCGGTGCAGATATTGACCATAAAGCAAACATAACACTTGGCTCAGGAAGAGTGATAATTGGAGAGAATGGCCTTTCTCAGCCTGAAAGCCACACAAGCGCCTTAGTCGTTTCTCTTCATAATGGGGCCTTTGATGCCGCTCTTTATCTGGCGCAAGACGGTGCTAATGCCACTGGCGAACGCAAAAATACAAATCTTCTCGAGTGTGAGGAAGAAAAACCCCTCGACTTTCTGTTGAATGACCATCAGAGAGAACAAGCACAAGAGACACCGCAGTCTATCACTCACCTTCTACAACATGCCTTTGATACTAAAGGAGAACGAGATCAAAATTATCAAACAGACCTTTATACACCGGAACAACGCATCCAAATTTTTGATGCCCTCGTAGCCAACACTAAAAATCCACTTGATTTAGTCTCAAAATCAACGCTAGACAACGCTCTTATGTGGGCACGCTCCGAAATGATCCCAAAATTAGCAGAAATTGGTGTTAAAATAGAAGACAGACATTTCGTAAAGGCAGCAGACCCTATTCATAGAAGAGATCAAGCTATTCCTCTGATGAAAGCTGTTCTTCCTTATGTTGAAAACGTTAATGTTAGAGACGCTTCTAATCAAAATGCAGGTCACATCACCGCTGGTAATTTAGATCTAACTGCATTTAAATGGCTAGAAGGACAAGGACTAGACAAAGGGGCTGTAGCTAATACGAATGTCCCCACCTATGCACATCTTGTCGCAGGAAATCTTAATATACAGAACAGAACAGAAGAGACCCGTGCTACCTTTGCTCAACATCTAGCAAAGAATGATTATAATATTGAACATAGAGGGAACCCTCGTTTAGGATGTATATCACCCACGGATAAAGCTTTTGATGAAGGTCATATTAATGCTGGTCTTGTTTTTTTAGACGCTGGTGTTCAAAAAAAATCAAGATACCTTGCTGACGCTATTAGCTCTCGTCATTTCAACAAAGTAACAACGGAATCTTTAGTTAAATTCGTAGATGAATTGAGCTACAGACACTCTCTGACTTCAGAAACAGCAACGAAAGCATATTCAGCAATGCTTGAAAAAATCTCATGGAATGATAAAAATATACCATTATACGTTCCTGTCGCACAGGCCTTAACTCAAAAAGGATTTCAACTGAATGTTAGCGATTATTCGGGCGACGAAGCAAATGCGGCTCAGTTGCTTTTGACAGAAATGGCAAAAGCACCGCCCCCTTCAGTTAAAACCTTCACTCTTCCTAAGACAGTTAAATGCCAATGCCTTGATCATTTTTAAGACTTTAAAAAACTATCATCTCACCATCAGGACGAGATAAGGCTGATTTTAAAGTTTTTCGATGCTCTATAAACATTTTAATATCGTTTTGAATGCCCTCTACAGAGATTAATTCCAATGCTTCAGAAGGCGTGACCCACTGATACTCTGTGTGTTCATCACTCAACACCACTTCTTTTTGATCTGTCTGGCACCAGAATGTTATTCCAAGAATCTCTTTATCTGCTTCTTTTTTCCCTCTAAAAAAATGCCATGTTCTCAGAATTTTTTTAATCTTTATATTATCAAAGCCAATTTCCTCTTTGATTTCACGAGAAAGTGTCGTTGTAAGCTCTTCAAATTGAGCTTTTCGTCCATATAAAAGCTCCCACTGATTTTTATTAAAATCGGCGGGACGAGAGGCACGTTTTAAAATTAGAATTTTATCTGTCTCTTTATATTGTATAAGAGCACCAACACCGAACATGAAGCGCCCAATATCAGAAGAGTCCGCTAGCATTTAGGCAACATCTGCAAATTCATCGGGATCAATCCCCATTAAGGAGCAGGCAAACTCATCAGGATGGAAGATTTGTAAATCTTCAATTTCTTCTCCGACGCCAATGGCATGGATAGGAAGTTTAAATTGATCTGCCAAAGAGACGACAACGCCTCCTTTTGCAGATCCATCTAGTTTCGTGACAATAAGCCCTGTAATGTTAGCAACCTCTTTAAAGCTTTTAAGCTGTGCGTGAGCATTTTGCCCAGTCGTTGCATCCAAGACCAAAAGCGTTGAATGAGGAATTGTTTCATCATGCTTTTTCAAAACACGGATAATCTTTTCAAGTTCATCCATTAAATTAGCTTTATTATGAAGCCGTCCTGCGGTATCGATCAAAAGAATATCAGCCCCATCTTCTTTGGCCTTAGCATACGCTTCATAGGCAACAGCAGCGGCATCCGAACCTAATTCTTTCTTGACCAAGGGACACCCAACACGGTTTGCCCAAATTTCAAGCTGTTCCAAAGCAGCCGCTCGAAAAGTATCTCCGGCAGCCATTACAATTTTCTTACCTTGCTTGTAGTGCATATTATAAGCAAGCTTCCCAATTGTGGTTGTTTTTCCAACACCATTCACCCCACACACTAAAATAACACGGGGGCCAGAATTTAAAGGCTTAATGTCTAATTCTTGCGCCACAGGCTTTAAAATATCTGAAATTTTATCAGCTAATGCTCGTCTGATTTCATATTCATCAACATCTTTTCCAAAACGGTCTTTGGCAATAGCGGCCGCTAAACTTGCCGCTGTTTGAGGGCCGAGATCTGCCTCGATCAAAGCCTCTTCCAACGCTTCAACAGCGCCTTCATCTAATTTCTTTTTTGTAAGAACGGCGCCAAGATTTTTTGTCATCTTGCGCGATGATTTTGAAAGCCCTTCTGAGAGACGAGAGAACCATCCTCCACTTTCTATAGATTCTGTTTTATTTTTTACAGCCTCAAGGGGATCTTGTTCAGGAAGAGGCTCCTCTTCAACCATCTCGTCAAGGATTTCAGTTTCCGTAGGCTCTAACTCGCGCTTAAGATTCTCATTGATTTCAGAGTCATACTCAGTCGGGGGCTCAATCTCGGGAGCGCCCTCTGGGTGGAGGATTTTATCCTCAGCATCCTGAACCTCTTGTTCAGCAGCATTTTTCTTTTTACGCCAAAACATCATAATATGAATACCCTATCAGGAAACAGACTCTATGAGAACATTATTTTCAAGAGATTGCGGAATAACAGTTAATAACTTCCCCTGCTCATAGTCTTGAGAAAGCCTCACAGGAGAAAAATTTTCAGAACGTCCAAAACTTCCTTTTTCAACAATGACTTTGTGTTCTTTCTTAATTTGATTTGTCAGAAATATTTTAAGCTGTTTTTCACCTTCTTCTCTAAGCAAAGAAGCTCGCTCCTTACGAACAGGATGTGGAACTTGAGGCATTTTTGCAGCAGGCGTCCCTTCTCTTTCTGAATAAGGAAAGATGTGACAATAGACCAAGGCACATTCCTCTATAATATTGAGCGTATTTTGGAACATCGCATCCGTTTCCGTTGGAAATCCTGCAATAATATCAGCACCCAGTGCCATATCGGGGCGTAAATCATGAGCACGCTTTGCCATGTTAATGGCATCTTGACGCAAATGACGACGTTTCATACGCTTTAAGACCATATCGTCCCCCGCTTGTAAGCTCATATGCAAGTGAGGCATCAGGCGAGGCTCATCTGCAATTAAGTGCCATAAATCATCATCTATCTCAACAGGGTCAAGAGAGGAAAGTCTCAATCGTGGCAATTCAGGCACCAACGCCAATACACGACGGATCATTTGACCAAAACTTGGTTCTCCAGGTAAATCAGGGCCATAAGATGTGACATCAACCCCCGTCAATACAATCTCTTTATAGCCTTGTTCTACTAAGGCACGGACTTGATTGACAATATCACCGACGGGAACAGAGCGGGAATTCCCTCGCCCATAAGGAATAATACAAAAAGTACACCGATGATCACAGCCATTTTGTACCTGTACAAAGGCACGAGCTCGCCCTTCAAACCCTTCAACAAGGTGAGAGGCTGTTTCTTTGACACTCATAATGTCATTCACAAGAACTTTAGGGCCCTGCCCCTCAGAGCCCATATTTAACCATGTCTTAGATTCCAACTTTACATCATTTCCAATGACATGGCTGACCTCTTCCATTGTGGCATACATATCAGGTGTAATCTGAGCAGAACAGCCCGTCACAATGATCTTCTTATCGGGATTTTCTCGGTGAAGTTTACGAATGGATTGCCGTGCTTGACGCTCAGCCTCTTTAGTCACTGCACATGTATTGATAATAATAGAGTCCGTTAGCCCCGCCTTTTCAGCATGAGAGCGCATCACTTCACTCTCATAACTATTGAGGCGACATCCAAATGTCACGAGCTCGGGTAGATTATCTTTAGTCATTCTGCGGGTTATAGCATTTATAGAGTCCTAAAATCAAGGCATATAGACCTTCAATAGAAAAGTGCATACCTTAAGATAGAACAGTGATTGAAGCTCTGAAAAACGAGCTTAGGATAGAAGCTCTATAAAATCCAATTTTTTCTTACGATCTCCAGAAAAATCAGAACTACCTACAATAGGGTTGGTAACACCATTATTTTCTGCCAGCTGATTTGCAACACAATCCACTTCCTCTCTAGTCGTACTGGCATTACCAAAGGCCAGTTTAAATTTAGTTTTTCCAGACGGCATAGGAAAAGCCCCTATACTTATCACTTGCAAGTTACTGGAGTATGGGAATAGAGCATCTTGCATATTAACGATTGTTTGAAGATTGACATTCTTTGTCTTAAGATCAGAAAGAGGCCAATCACCGCTTAGAGTAAGTAGTTCATTCATTTTTACACCTAATTTTTAGAAAATATTTGAGCAAGATAACATACATAAATATGGAAATCAATATTCAAATAAGGATTGATGCTTTATAAAAAAACATGCTATTAAGATAGTCATACAATATTTAGAGAAAAGGACATTTAAAGATGCCACTCCCCTCCTTCTTAGTCTCAACAGACAAGCCACATAAACCCAAAACTCTCAAACGTTTGCTTATTGCAGGTGGAGGGCTTCTTGGTCTCTCACTTTTTATAAATACACCCTATTTACAAATTCAAACCATTGATCTTCTTTCAGCGAATTCAGGCAATGGAAAAACACATACGTTGACATCGCCTCACAGTGTTAAAATCGAATATAGAGAAGACAATAAATTGTGGAAAACGCCTTCTCTGTCCCTAAATTTTGCAAATGAAACTGCAACCTCTACAGACGGAGATTCTAAGCAATCCGCATCAATCCCTCTTAACCTAGTCAACCAAGATGAAGTACAAGAAGCAGGAGATCACGGATGTCATATTGCAAAGAGTATACTATCAAGGGACTCGGATACCTTTACTCACAGTATAGATATGCTTGGCTCTCTTGATAAAGCGAAAAACAGAGCTAGCATCTTTACAAAAAATTATTGCTGAAAATCGTATATAGGGCATTCTCTTTATCAAGTAACTTTTGGACTTTGAATCTTATTTTTAGAAAATTCTTGGACTGCTTCAGAGGCCTGTTTATATTGTAAATCCACTTGGAATTTAGAATAAAGAACTGCCAAAGCACGGACTATAGCTACATTCTGTTCATTGAGGGGCTCATGTTTTACACTTCTATATCCTTCAAAAAAAGCAGTCTCTATTTCTCCACCCATATAAATATGAGGGAAAAAATCAAGTTCTTTGACTCCCAAACCAGAACAAGAAAAATCACATACACCGGTTACACCGGTTACGGCGCGGCCAAAAGAGTCTGCAAATAAATTCGTAGAATGAAAATCAGCATGGACAAAGACACGCTCCCCTTCCATGCCATGAAGTTTTAATGAGAGAGCCTCTGTGATTTCTTTATTTTCAAGGGCCATGGGGTGTATTTCAAAACTTTGGAGCATGGTTTGCAAGGGATTGCGTTTTAAATGGTATTGATCCTGTAGCTTTATTTTCAGCGCGTGTAAGGTTGTTAACGCCTGTCCACTATGCCGTGCATAATCCACCCACATCGAACGTGTCACAGATGTAAAATCTATATTTGATAAAGAATTTTTTAGCTCCGTCATCTTAATGAATGCAATGGGATCCTGAGCATCTTTACGATTAGGATAGACTCCGTGCTGTATTAGTTTGGGGATTTCAAAGGGCAGTTTATCGCGATAACGATCCAAAACAGACAAAACTGTTACTTCATTCAGATAATCAGTATGTGTATCCGGATTATCTGAAAATGGCGGCTTAAAGTTTTTAATCACAAGAGCATTTTGTTGACCAAATACATCCAGTAACTTCTGACTTATAGGCTCGACTGTTCCTGATAGCCCCTCTACCATGAGCTTCCATCACAAGAGAATTCTTTGAAAAACCCCTCTATTTCCATATTATTCATTATTTAAATTAATCAACCCAGCTTTTTTAAGAGCATCCATAGAGACTTGCAAATTTTTATCAGTCTTAATTCCCTTTATATGATCCTTTAAAAAAGTTTGAACATCAGGATATTTTGCATCAGACAAGGCTTGATCCAAGATGGTTTTCTTTCCTGTTTTTTTCCTTATATCGACCAGATTATTATCTATAAAATAATTTAAAGTATCAATTGATTTCGAATTTCCCTGAGCAACTTTTAAGAAAATATCTGTGGCTTCGAGAGGAGTAAGAGGAGGAACACCTTCCCCTAAAAGAACTTCTGCTACTTTTATATTGTTATGTTCAAAGGCTATATATAATGGTCTATGGCCTTCTTTATTATTAATATTAGTCCACGATTTATCGATAAAAGATAATGGGTCTAACTTATCTTCTTTGATCATAGCGATTAGATTTTCACACACCCTAGCAAAACCATATTTTGCAACTGTATTAAAGACACTTCCCAGATAAGCACTTTTGGGAGACATCACCATACTCGGTATACTCCCTAGACTAATATCTCGATCTACACAAGTTAATGCATGATTATAAGCCGTTTTATGATCCTCATCCATAAGATCTTTATTTGCTCCTCCATCCAATAAGACTTTTGCTGTTTCCTCATATTCTGCGTCACTATCCGTCCATCGTATTTCACGAAAGTCTCTTCCTTGAGCTGTTATCATAAGAGGTGTGAAGCCAAACTTATTAGGGAAATCGGGAGAGG
>JAJFGT010000139.1 GCA_021776015.1 Alphaproteobacteria bacterium | reverse complement strand
TTTTAGATGAAATAGATGCGCCTTTAGATGATGCCAATGTGGATCGAGTCTGTGATCTTCTACAGGATATAGCAAGTCGTGGAAACACACGGTTTTTAGTCATTACACACCACCGTCTCACGATGGCACGAATGGATCGTCTTTATGGTATCACGATGGCAGAACGAGGCATTTCTCAATTGGTCTCAGTTGATCTAAAAGAGCAACTTGATTTCTTTGAACGTGAGCAGGCATGATTTTATGAAATCTGATTCCACATTTTTAATTCTCAAGGAAAAATTAAAAATAGCTAAGCGCCAAGGGCTTGGACAATATTCGCATTTGAAGTCAACAGCGCCTCCTCCTCCTTCTCACAATAAGCCTAATGAAGAAAAAATATTATCTACAAAACCTCAAGATTCCGAAGATTCTAATGATTCTAGGAATTTAGGGATTCGTGCAGGGAGTGAATTAATTGTTGGAATGATTGCTGGAGGGCTTATTGGATATGGATTAGACCATTGGTTAAATACAAAACCAGCTTTTTTTCTTATTTTTCTTATTTTAGGGGTTGGCGTAGGCTTCTTAAATATATATAAACTGAGCCAGAATATAGGGACAAGTGTTGGCTTTTCAGAACTCCATAAGAGAGAAAAAATGACAAACACTAAACATCATGATGATAAAGATCCCTCTGAATGATAAAAATTTAAGGTAAGGTTGCCCGTGGATATTACTCATCAGTTTGAAGTTAGACCTATTATTCCTTTTCATATTGGAAATATAGATCTGTCCTTTACAAACTCAGCGCTTTGGATGCTTATAGGCGTTGTCTTGTCTATAAGTGTTTTAAGTTTTGCTTCAAGGAAAAAAGCATTAATTCCTGGGCGATGGCAGATGTTTTCAGAATCTCTTTATGAGTTTATTGCAAATATGATTCGAGATAATTTAGGATTAGAAGGACGTCGTTACTTTCCATTTATCTTCACGCTTTTTGTTCTTGTTATGTTAGGGAATTCTTTAGGCCTTGTTCCCTATTCCTTTACCTATACAAGCCATTTGATTGTGACCTTATCTCTTGCCTTAATTATTTTTATAAGTGTTTTAATCATAGGGTTTGCTCGTCATGGGTTTACTTTTTTTAGATTGTTTCTTCCTCCTGGGCTTCCAACATGGTTGATGCCATTGATTATTCCTATTGAACTTCTTTCTTTCTTGATCCGTCCTGTGACGCTCTCTGTGCGTTTGTTTGCGAATATGTTAGCAGGCCATATTATGATTAAAGTTTTTGCAGGATTTAGTGTGGCTCTTGTTGCGAGTTTTGGTGCTGCAGGATATTTTTTTGGAATTATTCCTATGTTCTTCAATGTTGTTCTTATTGGCTTTGAATTATTGATTGCCTTTTTGCAAGCCTACGTATTCACTATTTTGAGCTGTATTTACCTCAAAGATACTTTGTATATAGAGCATTAAACCTCAATTATTACTTGACATAGACTTTTACCTATATATAGTATCCAGCAAATAGGATATATGTATAGAAAGCTCTTAAGTGACAGATCAATCCCAAGCCATTGCTATAGCAAATGAACGGCTTTTTACGCCCTTTACTAACATTCCAGATAAGAAGACACCTGCTGTTGTTATTGTAGGAGGTGGACTTACAACGGGGTTGATTACGGGAGCGGCTGCTGAAGAACGACACAATCCTGAAGATCCTCGTTTTTTAAAAATGATTCTTGCTGGTGGAGCGCCTGTCTTTGATCCTTGGACATTGCTAGTGTTAATCCTAGATGGAAATAAAGAGATTTACAAATTACAGTCTCTTAAAGATATTTTTTCTTCTGAGTTGGAGGCGGATTATATGGAATCCGTTCTTCGCGCAGCAAATGTTCCTGAGACTGATATTATTATAGGAGATAATAAGGAGCAGCATACAGATAAGATCATTGCCAACCTTATTAAAAGTAAAGTCCTCAATGATTTTGAATCTGCCACTGTTGTTGCTTATGCCTCCCATATGCGGCAGGCACTGGGAACAATGCGACACCAAGGAATTAAAATTCCACTCGTCCCTTTTCCAGTTAACCCTTTTGGACTCACACCAGATAATTGGCATCTTAAAAAAAATATGAGGAATTTTGTTCTTAGACAATCTGAAAATATGAATCCTAAGAACAAAGAAGGGTATATAGGGCTTTACGCTGATGATTTAAACATAAAGAAAGAACAGGCTCTGATAGCAACTTTGCCAGACCTTAAACGGACTTTATAAATTGATTTTCTGTCTATGAATCTAATCTAAAACTGTTGATTTTACGGTTGCATTGCCTTTCAAAATGTGTAGGATAACCGCGAAAATGAAATCAATATTATTTATTCAAAACAATTAAAAGGACATAAGATTATGGAACTCGAAGCTGTAAAACTTCTCGCTGGTGCGATCGCACTTCTCCCACTTATTGGGGTTGGTATTGGACTTGGACTTATTTTTGCTTCTCACAATGAAGCTATTGGAAGAAATCCAGGTGTTGCAGACCTTCTTGAAAAAAAGTTCTTTCTTATGTTTGCCTTGACTGAAGCTATCGCTATTTTTGCACTTTTGGTCTCTCTTTACCTTATATTTGTTTGATTTAAAGTTAAGCGGGTTTATGCGCATTATAAAAATGACAAGTCTGAGTGTTATTCTGGGTATCCTTTTTTTATGGGGATACTCATCACTCTCCTACGCAGAAGAGCCAGCTTTACAGGAAATTGAAGCTGTTTCTACTGCTGTGTCTGATCATAAATCATCACCCGGACTTCCTCAGTTTGATACAACATGGTTCCCAAGCCAAATTTTTTGGTTACTTGTTTGTTTTGGCTTTTTATATATCTTTTTTGCAAAAAAGACCCTTCCTACCCTTTCCTCTATTATAGATCGTCGTTGCCAAAAGATTGAAAGTGATATGGAGATCACGGAGTCTCTTACAACAGAATCCGAAGGTATTTATAATGAATATCAAAAAGCTCTAAAAGAGGCACATGCCAATGCTCGTTCTATTATTACGGACATGGAATCCTCGCTTAAGCGTCAGGCTAATGAGAACCATAAGATTTTTAGAGAGACAGCTAAGGATACTATTTCGAAAGCCGAAGATCGTATAACACTGGCAAAAGAGGATTGTATGATGGAAGTTCATACTATTTCATCAGAGATTGCGGCAGAAACCGTTAAAAAGATTCTTAATCGTGAAATTGATGCAAAGAATCTAAAATCAATTATGAACTCTTTTATAAAAGATGACTCAGAATCTTTAAAAGACAAGAAAAAGAAAGCGGCATAGA
>JAJFGT010000138.1 GCA_021776015.1 Alphaproteobacteria bacterium | reverse complement strand
TGTATCACTCATTTGGCACAATTCCTGCTTTGTTATTTATCACGAACAAACTTAAAAAATGGACCGAAAATAATGACACTACAAAATATAGCGCTTTTCCAAGCCATGGGTGCCAAAATAGATCACCTTGATCACCGCTTGAAAATTGTATCACAAAACATTTCAAATGCCGATACACCGAACTATCGCCCAAAAGATCTAACTGACATTGATTTTGGAGATATTCTTTCAAAAGTGAGCAAAGATAATAGCGTTAATATAAAGACAACAAATGCAGGGCATTTTTCTGCTCAGAATGAGCTTTCAAGCAGCAGAAGCTTGAAACAAAAGGTGACGTATGAAGTTGCTCCGGGAGAAAACTCTGTAATTTTAGAAGAGCAAATGATCAAAGCCAATAAAATTAGTATTGATCACACCCTTATGATAAATCTTATGAAAAAGAATGCTGGTATGATTCGTATGGCATTAGGAAACCAAGGACAGTAAAAAATGAGTGAACTTTTTTCTACATTAACAATATCTTCCCATGGAATGCGAGCTCAAGGTGAGAGAATGCGCGTAGTAGCAGAAAACCTTGCTAATGCTGACACTGCACCAGAGACTCCAGGTCAAGATCCTTATATTCGTCAGGTCATTTCTTTTAAAAATGTTATGGATCGCGAGCTCGGGCATAAAGTTGTTAAAGTGAACGATGTTGAAAAAGTAAAAGAAAATCAATTTGTAAATAAATACATGCCTGATCATCCTGCCTCAGATCAAAATGGCTATGTGAAAATGCCAAATGTGAATACGCTGATAGAAATGATGGATATGAGAGAATCTCAAAGATCTTACGAGGCAAATCTTGGAATGTTTGAACAATCTCGTGATATGTTACTTCGTACAGTCGACGTTTTGAGATAAATATGCTATAATTTACGACAGAGTTATAAAGGAGAAAAACTAAATGAGTACAATTGACCCTTCTATGGCTGCTAGTCTCTACGGAAAGATTTCTAGCCTAAAAAATGACAGCGCTATCACCCCTTCTTCTCAAGGAGCTTCTCAGGGAATTTCTTTTGGCGATCTTCTTCGGAACACGGCAGAAAGCACTGTAGATGTAATGAAACAAAGTGAAAAAGTTTCAGCCCAAGCTATCACAGGAAATGCTGATTTAAATGATGTCGTTCGGGCTGTAAGCTCCGCCGAGATTACTTTACAAACAGTTATGGCCATAAGAGATCGCGCTGTAAGTGCCCTACAAGAAATCCTCCGGATGCCTATATAAAATCTTATTTTCTTAGCACTTTCACCCAAATATATAAAAAGATTGAGCCTCTCCCCTAAAATGGTTTAAAGTGCGCCTTATGGAACAACAAGAAATAATAGACCTCATAAAAGAAGCCATCTGGATTACTATCCAGCTTGGTACGCCTGTTATGATGATTGGTCTTGTTGTTGGGGTTGCTATTGCTTTAATCCAAGCCCTTACACAGGTTCAAGAAATCACTCTTGTTTTTGTTCCCAAAATCCTTGCAATTTTTGTTGCAATAGCAGTTTTTCTTCCTAGCTTTGCGGTCACCCTTATTGCTTTCATGGAAAGAATTGCCGATAAAATTGTGGGGATTGGCTAGATATCCCCACAAATAATTTTCTATATTTTTAGAATATTAATGGCTTCTTTGGGAAGATTTTCTGTGAATTCTTCATCTAAAGTTTCAGCCCCACTCATCAAACGGTAGACAATCGATCCATAAATCATATCAACAGCAAGCGCTGTGTTTAGATTCTTACGAAACTCTCCTTTTTCTTTTCCTTCTTCGATCAGATTCGCCATAATTTCTTCATGCTGGAGCATAAAGTTTTCGTAGAACAATGTTAGCGTCTCTTCACTTGATTGAGCCTCTGCCATAATTTCAATAAGAATTTTTCCATTTTTTCCTTTAAGCAAACGCATAAAACGCTCAAGCTGATTCTTAACGGATTGTGCGGTTGTAGAACTTGTCGGTAAGTCCTGCATACTCCCAAATTGAGACAAAAGAGCATCAAGAATCACGGCTACTTTATTAGGCCACCAACGATAAATAGTTGTCTTCCCAACACCTGCCTTTTTAGCAATGGCCTCAATCGATAAATCTTTTACAGAGCTTAAAAGAAGAAGGCGATTCACTGCATTTAAAATAGATTTTTTAGAGGTTTCAGAACGTGGACGTCCTCGTCTTTTCTGTCCGTCTTCTGAGGGGGTGGGCTCATGGTATTTAAGCGTTGATGCTGACATGTCTAAAACCTTCTTTCATTAAGCTTTATAAGGCTTTTGGATTGTTCCAAAAACTCATTTTATATCCTGTCTTTGATGACGTGTCGTATTGTTATATGAGGAGAGATGGAGAATCAAGATGTTTTAAAAAATAAAATTATTTCTTTGCGGGAAGACTCTAAATGGTTTATAAAACCTTCATAAGGTAAATAAAACGCAACGTAAAAAGAACACAAATAAAGCGTGTAGCACACCGCCATTCATGCAAAAATCTGACGCGTTTGTAGATTAAAATATTATAAATGAATACATCATTAAATACCCTTAAAATTAACTCCCCTAAAACTATATTATAGAGCATCATGGAAGTTTGGATATTATTTTACGAAGACATAAATTCTTCAACAAATGAAGCGTTTGAAATTAGACGCTTTCAAGCAGAAGCAAAAGAAATGGGAGTTACACTCAAAGTATTCTTCCCAGAACAATTTGATCTTTTGGTAACTGAAGAAGATAGAAACACAGTTTTAATTGATGGAGAGCCACAACCTCTTCCTGATTTTCTTCTCCCTAGAACACCCCCCATAGAATCTGGATATTTTTCTTTAGCCGTTATTCGCCAACTCGAGCGTCTTGGCGTTGATACTTATAATGGATCGGCTTGTATAGAAGCTGTCGCAGATAAAATGCACACGCACCAAATTTTGTGTGAACAGGGTCTCCCTACTCCTATAACGATGCTTGCTAAATTTCCAGTTGATTTGGCACTTGTACAAAAACATATTGGATTCCCTGTCGTCGTCAAAACATTACTGGGAGTCAACGGCACAGGCGTATTTTTGGTTGAAACTGAAGATGCCTTTAACGATCTTATGAATCTGGTCGGAGAAACAAACCCTGACATTCAACTCATTTTTCAGAAATATGTTGCTGTTAGTCGCGGAAGAGATCTACGTGTCTTTGTTATTGACGGTGAGGTTCTCACCTGCATGGAACGTCGAGCCAAAGATGGAGGATTCAAGTCAAACTATAGTACAGGAGGATCAGTTCAAACCTTTGAATTAACGGAAGAAGCTGAAAGAATTGCCATTAAAACAGCTGAAGTTCTTGGTATAAGCCTCGCAGGAATCGACCTTCTTTTCACAGAGGATGGCTTTACAATTTGTGAAGCAAACACCTTCCCTGGTTTCAAGGGATTAGAACAAGCTTGTGATGTGAATGCTCCTCGCGCTATTTTTGAATCTATGCAACGGCGCTTAGAAAAGAAAAAGCAACAGACTTCTACTCCCCTTCCTGTAGAAGAAGATACATCACCTCAATCTATTTCAACCTCTCTATAAAAAAGCCCTTCTAAAAAACATATATAGACATAACTTGTTTTTTAAGCTATACACCTCTCTAAAGTATAAAAACTATAAAGGTGTGTGATTATGAATATAGTAGAAAATTCTATAGAAGAACGACCCTCCGAAACACGAGGACAAAAACGTAAACTGTCAGCAAAAAGGTCTTTTATTGTCGCTGGTTTAGCAGGAGCTACTACAATAGTCGGTTTTATTGGAATACTATTTTCTACAGCTATAGAGCCTCCTAAAGATTTTACGGTAGAAACAGCTCCAACGCAAACTACCGAAAGTAGCATCCCGGCGTCTTTAGCCTTACTTCTCCCTCCTGGTGGTTTAGCTTTATTTGCAGCAAAAAAAGGATATAGAAACAGAAGGCTAGCAAACGCTCACTTTGCAGGTAAGCTTACTAGTCACTATACCGATGCAGAACAAACCCTCGAAAAAGTCTATCAGAACTTAGATTCCCTCTCATTCAAAAAAGAGACGGATGCTTCCTCAGTCACAAGAGTGACAGCTCATAACATAGAAACTATATATAAAGCCACTCCAGATTCAGCTAAATTAGCTTTAAGTAATAAAACTAAAACGGTTCTCCGTACTTGGGGATTTAGTTGATGAATTAAATTCTTTATAGATAAATCAAACCAATTATTGACATAACCAAATATGTGCTTTATATTCCTTCTACATAAATTATAACAATAAAAAGGTATTTAGCTATGCATATAGAGGAACGTCCTTCTGAAAAACGAGGAAACGCTCGTCATTGGTCTGCAACGAAACAGTTTGCTATGGCAGCTATAGCTGGATCTATTTCTGTGGGATGCATAGTAAACACGGCTTTATCATTCAGTGTAGAAAAACCTCAATCATCCACAGAATGGAAATCACTTACCTTAGAAAGATCCGGTATGGCCACGCTTATGGCAGTTTTCCCTTCTGGAGGATTAAGCATCTGGGCCGGTTTTGCAGGATACAGACACAGAAAATTAGCGGAGGGTCATACTAATGGCGCTCTTATAGGGGAGTACTCTTCTAAAGAGCAAGCCCTTGAAAATATTTATGCTCAATTAGATATTCAACATAAGACAAGAGTGACTAGAGACATGTTAAATAAGGCAGATCAAGTTCCATTTAATGCTTTGAATATTAGTTAGCTTAGATGCCTTAAAAATAAATATATTATTCACTCATTATCTACTTAAATAGATCCTATCTCTATAAAATTCATTGCAAAATGAAATAATATTTCTGTTTTACTTATTTTTTAAATTTATACCCTTTTTTTACACATATTTTATTAAGGGTATTTATTCACTCTATATGCAACTAACACACTGTTATACAATAATATTAGAATACCGATTAACATAATGATTGACTCGGCCCTACTATATGTTGTAGATTTACCTGCCAATCTGTTAGTAATTTGTTAGAACTATACTCACATTATATATATGAGTGGTTTTTATCAGGCCAGAAATGAAGGAGCCAGAGGGACATGCCAAAGGATACACATGCAATTGAATTACCCGCAGCTGGTACAATTCAAATAGTCAATTTAGAAGCAGGAGAAATCAATAGCTTTCCTTTCTCAAATTATTTTCTGACAGAAACTCCTATTTTAAATGAAGATGGAACCTTAACTCTAAATCTTCTCAATAATTCAACGATCATTGTTCAAAACTTTCAAGAACTGGGAACATCATCTCAATCACATGAACAAAGCACAGTAATGCAGTTCTCTGATAACACTATCATTGATCCAAAAACTTTTTACTCTCAACTTGTACCAACAACGGAAACAGCAAATATCATGACAGAAGAAAATTACCCCACCATTGTGCCTGCAACGGAAGAAGCCATAGCATCCCCTGCCATCATAAATTTAAGCATACCTGTAGACGGTGCCCAAGAACAGTCTGTTCAGTCTGGTCAAGAGTATCAACTTGGATTTAATCTTGCAGATATTCAGTCTGTGACCCAACAAGGAACGGCTTTGGTTCTTAATTTTGGAGAAGGAAACACTCTATCACTTACAAATTTCTATGATGTTGCAAACGGAGAACTTCCTCCAACGATGACTTTGTCTGATGGCTCTGTGGTTGAAGCAAGCTCGTTCATGGAAACATTTTTGGCCTCTCGTGCGCCTCAAGACTCAGAAGACACTTCTGGCCTTGCCCCTGATAATACAGAAAGCTCAGAGGCTCCTGCGGAAAATACACTTGAAATTGTAGAATCCACAATTATTGAGGACATGCCTTCTGAGAATGGA
>JAJFGT010000137.1 GCA_021776015.1 Alphaproteobacteria bacterium | reverse complement strand
GGGAAAAGAGGTATTGAGGTTGATGCTCGCCTTCGAACATCAAATAAAAAGATATTTGCAATTGGAGATGTTTCAGGAGGCCCTCAATTTACACATGTAGCAGGATACCATGCAGGGATTATTGTTCGAAATGTTTGCTTCAAAATTCCAGCAAAGGTGGATTATAAAGCGCTGCCATGGGTAACCTATTGCGATCCAGAATTGGCACAAGTAGGTTTAACAGAAGTTCTTGCCCGAGATAAACATGGTGATAATATTAAAGTTGTAGAGTGGGAATTTTCAGAAAATGATCGTGCGATTGCTGAAAGAATAACAAAGGGTCAAATACGGGTCATAACAAATCGAAAAGGCCTCATTCTTGGTGCGTCCATTGTTGGGGCACAGGCAGGGGAATTGATTGGTGTATGGGCTCTTGCCGTTTCATCAGGACTAAAAATAAGTGCTGTGACAGGTATGATCGTTCCATATCCTACTTTGGGAGAAATCAGTAAACGTGCGGCAGGGGCGTGGTATACACCAAGTCTTTTTAGTGATAAAACACGTCGTATCGTCAAATGGCTACAAAAATTACCAATTTAGGAGTGGGGTTTTATTAAAAGCCTCGATATTAAGAATGTATGATCTTCTTGAGTATAAGGGTTGGATTATTGTCGGCGTTTTCCTTTTTCTTTTTGGATTGGAGCGTCTTAAACCAGCCATTTCATTACCTTTAAAAATTAAAGATCACGCCATTTCTCGTATTTTTAAAAATCTTGGGTTCTGGCCTCTCAATATGCTCCTTTCTTTAAGTATCGTTCTCCCTGTGAGTGCCTATGCCTCTCAATGGGCTTTATGGGATCGTAATAGCAGTATATTGCCATCTTATATAAATGGATGGGAGATGGTTTTCCTTGATATTCTTATTTTAGATCTCTTTATTTTTTGGTGGCATCGCACCGTTCATTCTATTCAATTTTTATGGAGATTTCATGAAATTCATCATTTAGATGAACATCTTGATACAACATCTGCGCTCCGTTTTCATTTTATAGAAATATTTTTTTCAATTTTTGCACGTGCCCTTGTTATTATTATCTGCGCCATTCCATTTTATTCAGTCGTTATTTTTGAAATTTTGGTGATGAGTGCCTCTTTCTTCCATCATTCTAATATAAAATTCCCCTCTCGCTTTGAGAGTATTTTATCAAAGATCATTGTTACACCCTCACTCCATTGGGTACATCATCATGCTATTCGTAAAGATACAGATTCAAATTATGGAACAATCTTGAGTGTTTGGGATCGGTTGTTTTCTACTAAATCGCCAACAAAGCGTTATAAGGGCATGAAAATTGGAGTAGAAAAAATGGAAGATACAACATTTTTAAGACTGCTCGTTAGACCTTTCTTACCCCGATCCTAAAGGGAGGGGGCAAAGCATTTGATAGCAGACCAAAGAAAAGTTCCTGTTTCTGTATCTAAAATATCATTGTGATCTTTGATGTGATCACTTCCATCGACATAGAGGACTTTTTTGATTGTCTTTAAATCTTTACATTGTTTTTCGTCTTGAAAGGCGCTCCATTTAATCTGTTCAAAAGGAGCTTTGTGCGTCTCTTTTTTTGTCCATTTATGACCGATGACCCCTCCTATATGTTTAGCGCCTGTCAAAAAGGTTGCAAATGGATTGGCTGTATCTCCTTTTGACCATGTCATAACCAAAGCTTCAGGTTTTGTTGCGTAATTATCATAGGGAGAACCTTCTAACCCTTTCCCTGTAACATAACGGTTGACGCTATAAGCTGCCTGTAATCCAATCAGAAGATCTGGATGAGGGAGGTTTGGGTCAGCATCTTTGATGAAATCCCCCATAAAATTGGCATGGGTGATCAGGCGTGCTCCATCACTATGACCGAGGAGAACAACTTTTAAGTTAGGTGTTGATTGTTTGATGCGCATGGCGACATTATTAACAAGACTGTTGGCAAGTGTGTAACCAATTTCATCGGCATCATCTGCTTTATTTCCGTAGCTCATAATATGTCGTGCTTTATTGATTGTGTTAAAGAAGGAATTTCCTCCCCAAACGGATGGCCAAGTCAGACCGATAATGAGAGGATTAAAGTGAGCGTCTTTGCTATCATTACGGGCGGCTAGGATTGTATTGGTCATTAACGCATTATAACGTCGAACAGATTCAATTTGATCATTGTTCCATCCCATTGCAGAGACGATTAAATGTGTATAGGGGGTATTTTTTTGTTGGGCTCTTTTTATTTTTATAAGGACTTCTTTCTCTAAAGAGTTCAAAGAGTCCCAGCTAGATTCATAAAGATCCTTTTGCCAATCTTTAGCCGCTGTCTCGCAAAGTTCTTTGTTAGGTTTCTTGTTTTCTAGTGTCTGGCATTCTTTTTCAACCTTCAGGCATTTATCTTTATCACTATTATGATCACAATGATAAACGTCATAGACAGGACGCGCTGTAAAACGAGTTTGTCCATTTTGATCTGGTTCATAGGCCATGATATGAGAGACAAACATCACTTTTGTATTTGTGTCCATCACCCTTTTTAAATGTCTTTTACGTTGATCCCCTTGTTTGTCATTTGTTTGAAATCTGTCCGGAGTGATAAAGCGATCTGTGTCAAGGGAGGGTTCAAAGCCTATATCAGTATTTGTTTTTTCAATGGCAACAATAAAGCCTTCATGTTGAAGA
>JAJFGT010000136.1 GCA_021776015.1 Alphaproteobacteria bacterium | reverse complement strand
AAGAGGAGTTTCTTATGGCGTTTCCAATAATGCCACGTGAACGCTAGAATATCTCTATGAGTGACATGCTTATCTGATGTTTTTGTATTTATTGTATCGTTTGTCATTATGTACTACGGAATCTGTTGTAAAATTTATTAGATCAATGATCTCCTAGAGTAAGCTAGAGATGTTTATATTTTGCTAATAAAGGTCACAGGTTACTCCGTGACCTTATATTTGATTCAATTCTTATCGTGATCCAATAATGGAGTAAAAATACCAACGATCTGCCGTGTCATTGGTGACGCATAATGCAGGAAAGCCTTCACAGGCAGCACATTTTACAGCCGTAAGGTCAGAAGCCGCAGGCTCCTCAGCGAAGGCTCTATCTGCAAAACCAGCCCCAAGAAGAACAGGGATTGTCGTTGATCCTGTAATTTTCTCATTGATCTTGGCACAAATAGATTCTTCAATCCCAAAGGCAGTTAAAAGGAGATCGTTAGCTGTTGTAATTGTCCACTCGACATCCGTAGCATTCGTTACAACCCATGCGCTTTGAACAGCAGGGGCGGGGGATATAAGAACAAAAGGAGGTTCCTTGGCTGGTTTGTAATTTAATCCACCTCCACTGGTATGAAAAAGTTTATGAATGTCTTCTCCTACTTCGAAATTAACATCAGAGGGGAGAATGGGGTCAATCGTATCCATTGTACTCCCATTGAAAAGCATTTGTTCCACTACCGATTCAGCTGTTGCTGCATAAGTAAGAAGGTCAGACGTATGCTGTTCTATGGAGGCTTGTGTGATTTCAGAGGAATGTCCTCCTCGCATAGATTTTGTAAGGGTAAATGTCAGGGCAGCAAAGAGAGCAACTGAAATTAAAATAATAATAACAGCGTTGCCTCTGGAGTGATGGTATGAATCAGTCATGCTCATAAGTTTAACATGAGAGTTGTCACATCGTCACCCCCCATGCAATAATAGTTTCATGCAAAAAATATACGATTCTTTTCAAGTCATGTTTGACACACAAATGCAGGGACTTCTTGTTGGAGGAGCTCTTGGAGTCTTATGTGCTGGATTTTTCTTTATGCGCTGGGTTATCAAATTGGAAAAAGAAAAGTCACAGATGACACAACAATTTCAAACTTTGGGGCAAACCTTTGATGGTTTAGCACAAGATGCCTTACGCAAAAGCTCCGAGCAGTTTCTACAGTTGGCTCAAGAAAAATTAACACAAAGCCAGAATAACAGCGCTTATGAGCTAGAAAAAAGACAAAAAGCTATCTCTGATCTTATCGATCCTGTGAATAAGACGCTTTCAACAATGGGTGAAAAGTTAGGAGAATTAGAAAAAGCACGTTTATCCGCCTATTCGGAGCTGAGAACGCAAATCTCTGGAATGACACAAGACCAAATGAAGTTGCGACAAGAAACATCTTCTTTGGTACAGGCGCTACGCTCGCCGTCTGCAAGAGGTCAATGGGGAGAAATGCAATTAAAACGGTGTTTGGAAATGGCTGGTATGGTGGAAGGTGTTCACTTTCGTCAACAAGTGACCATTGAGGGGCAACGTCCTGATGTTATTATTGAGCTTCCTGGGAAAAAACAAATTATTATTGATTCCAAAGCCCCCATCGATGCCTATTTAAATGCGTTTAAAGACGACACAACAGATGAGCAGCGCCTCCAGCATTTAGATACACATGCACGACATGTCAAAGACCATTTAAAAAAGCTGGGCGCTAAATCTTATTGGAAAAATTTTGAAAGCCCTGAGTTCGTGATTATGTTTCTTCCAGGGGAAAGTTATTTTTCTGCTGCTCTTGAACGAGACCCGTCTTTGATTGAAGCGGGTGTTATTGAAAAAGTGATTCCATCATCTCCGACAACACTGATTTCTCTGTGTAAGGCTGTGATGTATGGTTGGTCACAGGAAAAATTGGCCGATAGTGCACGTGAAATTTCAGAGCTAGGGCAGGAACTCTATAAACGAGTTTCAACCTTTGGCGGACATATGGATAATGTAGGAAAAGGCCTTGAGAAAGCCATTGGAAGTTATAACCAAGCGATTGGATCTTTAGAAAGTAATGTCCTTCCACAAGCACGGCGATTCAAAGATTATGAGGTGGCCAGTGGGCATAAAGATATTGAAACTATCCAGCTGGTTAAAACCACGACACGGAACTTATCCTCTCCAGAATTACTTGAGTCTCAAAAGAAAGTAGCTGGAGAGTAAAGTAGAGCGTTATGATTAAGTTATTATTTGTTACTTAGGGACAAATACGACCATCTGTCCTTTTGATTTCATATTGCCAGCCATTGATGCTGCGTGTGCTCCATAGCCCCAAAACACATCTCCACGGACAGCGCCTTTAATAGCTCCACCTGTATCCTGAGCAACCATTAGACGTTGTATGTTGGGTTGGTTCTCGAGGGGGCTTTCAACGTCAATCCAAATAGGCATGCCATAAGGATAAAGTCCTCTATCGATCGCCAAAGAAAATTCTGGCGTGAGAGGAACACCTTCTGCCCCAAGAGGCCCTGTTGTATTGAGTTTTCTAAAAAATACATAGGAACGATTTTTATTCATAAGGTCTTGTGCTTTATCAGGATGGGACTCTAGCCATGTCCGAATGGATGACATGGAGACAGTGTCTTTTGTCAGTTCTCCCATATCAATAAGAGTCCGTCCAATGGCTGTATATTCATGCCCATTCTGCCCAGCATATCCGACACGTTGTGCCGAGCCATCCGGCATTTGAACAATTCCTGATCCTTGGATTTCTAAGAAAAAGGCATCAATAGGGCTATCAACCCACATTAAAGTTTGATCATATTTTAAAGGCATCTTTTGAGCAATAATTTCAGATCGATCTTCATAAGGGCGAAGTTTGTCCTCGACAATACGCCCTGCAATACGTTGTCCCTTTAGAGCATCACGGAAGAGGCCTAAATCAACACTGATAAGGTCCTGTGGTTTTTCTCGTAGTGGGACGTGGTAACGCTCTGTTTGCATGGTAGAGCCATTGAGAGAGGCCTCATAGTAGCCTGTGAATAAGCCTTCTGGATCATTGGCTTTATTTGTAACTTTGTAGGGTTGAAAATTATTTTCTATCCATGGTGCAATATCTTGTTTTGGGAGTGTTTGGCAGATAGATTGCCATTGTCCAATTGTTCCCCATTCTGGTTCTTGTCCCAAGAGTGCTTTAGGGTTTTTCTTCTGTATACGGTTACAGGATTTTTCAAAGGCCAAAACAAATCCTTCTAAATCCTTATCTGATGGCTGATCTTGCCATCCTGATAGATGTAAAAAGGAGAGGGGGCTAAGGTTATAGCCACTCTCTAATGGTTCTGGAGTATGTTGGCTCGTTTCACATCCCCAAAGGAGAAAGGCACAACATAAAGAGGGTATAAAAGAAAATGTTATTTTGTTCATAGGAATCCTAAAGAGTGTTGGTTGGGTAGTTTTTATCATTCATAAGAAGGACATTCGGTGTGAAATCTTTGGCCTCAGTTTCATCCATTGTAGCATAGGCGCAAATAATAATGAGGTCTCCTTTTTGTGCTAGACGGGCAGCAGCTCCATTGATGCCAATGATTCCAGATCCTCGTTCTCCTTGGATAGCATACGTTGTAAAACGACTTCCATTATTAATATTTAGAACATCAACCTGTTCATGAGGAAGAATATTTGCCTGATTAAGGAGGTCCTCATCAACGGTGATAGAGCCTTCATAGTGGAGATCACACTGTGTAACCGTTGCTCTATGAATTTTTGATTTTAGCATCGTTAAGATCATAAATATCCCCTCTTATCTTATGGTATCGGATCTTTAGGAAGGCGCCGCTCGTTTCTAAAAACCCCTAATAATATTGCGCCCATCATAAAGATTCCAAAGATCATCGCAAGATAAAATCCATTGGAGTAATTATAGACAAGCCAAGGGAGGGATGCGCAAAAAAAGCCGATGCGAATAATCAATGTTGAATGAAAAAGCTCAACAAATCGAGATAAAATCACAGCAGCAAAAGGGTAGAGATCTGTCATGTTTCGAGCGAGAAGAGCAGCGCCGACAACACTTAAAAGACAGGCAATAACAAAACGATAAGGAATGGTCTTTCGCAGAAGGTGCGGTGGCGTCACAACTTGGACAGCGCCTCCAAGGACGGCAATACAAACACTCAGAGCTCCTGCATATCCTCCTAAAAGAAAAAGATAAAGGGCATAGAGTCCATCTGCACTAATTTTAAATGACAGCATGCGCCGTCGTCCCTTGGTTTGAAAAGCATAGAAGCCAAGAATACCAGAAAGTAATAAGACCAAATCGACGGGAGCAAAAAAGGACATTAAAATCTTTCAAACCATTTGTGTGTTGTGTCTAACAAAGTTTGTAAGCTATTGCCTAGATAAAAGCAGTGATCCGCCCCTTCAATTTCAACAAGCTCTTTGTCTACTTTTATATGTTTATAAAGATCTTTGCGGTAGGGGGTCGTATTTGTTTTTTGCGCAATGATAATTTGTGAAGGGGTTGTAATATTTTGAGCGAGTTCTTTGCAGGCGACTTCATCTAAGTCTTTGGCCTCTTGAATCATAGCAGGATTAATGAGGTGATGGCTTCCCCACGGTAAAACACAATAGTTTGTTCCCTTAAGTTGAGAATATTCTTCCTCGAACCATTCAGGAACATAAGAGGAATCCCAAAAACTCAGAGCTGAAATATTTGGATTTGTAAGAAGGAGTGTAAGCCCTCCATAGCTATGCCCTACACAGAAAACTTGAGGATGTTTTTCTTTGACCATATTAAGGATTTGAGAGAGATCTTGTGCGTGTATCTTAACAGTGCACTCATCAAGTTTTCGTGTGTCCTCTCCATCCCAGTAAAAGGCGAGGCGGTACACATCATAGCCACGTTCAACGAAGTAATTGCGTGCAATCATATGCATATGTTCCATAGGATTGCCTGTGAGTCCATGTGCAATGACCACAGCTTTCTTTGAAGGAGACTCTTCTACCTGATCAACCGCGCAAAATATCTTTTTTCCATCAGGCGTGTCGATATATATTTGTTTTTCTATCATATGATTACTGAGACCTTTTTTTGAAATATCCGACAGCTTGTAACTGCTTTGAATGATATTTTTGTAAGTAAAAGAGAGTAAGAATTATACCGCTGGAAGCTATATTATAGGATATCTTTCAACGCTGTACAAAAAAGCTGTATATCCTTATCTGTTGTCATCTCTGTGGCTGTGACCAGAAGTTTATTGTCTTCAAGAGCATATCCCGCAATAATATCTTTATGGAGAAGGCGTTGAACAATTTCTTTAGAGGAAGAAGGGAGTTCAATAACAAATTCATTGAAAAACGATCCGTTTAGAATTTTTATTTTATCAATATCTTTCAAGGCGTCAAAAAGAGAACATGCTCTTTCATGGTTTATTTTTGCTAGATCTTTAAAGCCATCTTCTCCAAGAAGTGCCATATGAACAGTAAAAGCGAGAGCGCATAATCCCTGATTTGTACAAATATTTGAGGTCGCTTTTTCTCGGCGAATATGTTGTTCTCGTGTTGAAAGTGTTAGAACGAAAGAACGCTTGCCGTCGGCATCAACTGTTTCTCCACAAAGTCGCCCAGGGATTTGTCTCAAATATTCTTTTTTACAGGCAAAAAAACCAAGGTGAG
>JAJFGT010000135.1 GCA_021776015.1 Alphaproteobacteria bacterium | reverse complement strand
TCTTGTCGGACGCTCTCACAGATCCGCAGATTCAAAACAAAGATTACTAGATGTCATTGAAAAACAACGTAAAATTTTAAATATTCCTGATAATTATAAAGTAGGTATTGTTCCTGCCTCTGATACAGGTGCTGTTGAAATGGCACTTTGGTCAATGTTGGGGTGCCGTGGTGTTGACGTTCTTGAATGGGAGAATTTTAGTCGTGATTGGCTTATAGACATTAGGGACCATCTTAAGCTAGACAATGTCCGTGTTTTTAATGCGCCCTATGGACAAACGCCTGATTTTTCTCAAGTCGATTGGAATAATGATGTTGTCTTTCCATGGAATGGTACAACATCAGGGGCGCGTATTCCAAACCATGACTGGATTGCTTCCGATCGAAAAGGGCTTTCGATTTGTGACGCTATATCAGCTGTCTTTGCCTATGATTTGGATTGGTCAAAACTGGATGTTACGACATGGTCATGGCAAAAAGCTCTAGGAGGAGAATCCGCTCATGGTATGATCGCTCTGTCCCCTCGTGCTGTCGAACGCTTAGAAAGCTACACACCAGATCGCCCTCTTCCAAAAATATTCCGCCTTACAAAAGATGGAAAGCTTAATGAGGGGATCTTTAAAGGTATCACCATCAACACGCCTTCTATGATCGCTATAGAGGATGCTTTGGATGCTTTGAAATGGGTCGAACGCATTGGAGGCGTTCCAGAAATGAAGGCAAGATCAGAGCGCAATCTGGCCACTGTCGAAAAATGGGTCGAACAAAGTGATTGGGCCACCTTCCTCACAGAAGATCAAGCCATTCGCTCATCAACAGCCCTCTGTCTCAAAATCATTGACCCATGGTTTTGTGCTCTTTCCAATGAAGAGCAAACCTCTTTCGTCAAGTATGTTTTAACCACACTGGATAAAAACGATGCTGGAAAAGATTTTAATGCCTATAAGACAGCCCCAGCTGGCTTTAGAATTTGGGGGGGTGGGACTGTCGAATCCTCAGATATTCAAGCCCTGCTTCCTTGGATGGATTGGGCCTATAATGAACGAAAAGCACAGATACAACAGGAACAATCTGCTTAAAAGGCTTTTCACTCTTTTTATTTTTATTTATTTCCAAATAATTATTATTGACAAACAAAAAATCTTATATTAAAAAATATGTCAATGCCTATTATGTAAGGCAATGGATTAAATAAAAAGAGAAGGTTAAAAGCAAATGACTACTCATCAAGATTCTACACAGCACACTGATATTGGTGGGGGATATTTTTATTCACTTGCCAATGATCAATACAAAGATTTCTGTTATTATCTAAGAGATGTTATCGAAAAAGCTAAACGCTACACTTTTGCTCCTCCAGAAGAACATATACAAGATTTTAAACTTTGGGAAAAAGACAACAGAGTCCTTCCCAGAGCAGGTTTAAAAGAAGAAGCATTCCCTGAAGTCATGACAGCCATCTATGGTCGCGTTAGAGATACAGATGATCCAAAAGGATTAGGATCACGCATATTCAAAGAAGTTTTGACTCAATTCAATGCCAGCGCCTTACAAACACACGCGGATGACTTTGAGAGGAATTTTGAAACATTGAAGGCATCTCATACAGTTACTCTCTGCAATCAAATCCCCAGCTAGCACCCCTTTTTAATAAGCAATTATTTACACAATAATTATTATTGACAACACCATCTGTGTCCTTTAATCCTGTCTCTATACATTATAGAAAACCATACAGGACAATAGAAGGTTATATCCCCATGACAACTCCATCTGCTGCACAAACAAACAATTTCCCAGAATTTATTAGTTATTTAGAGGATATCCTTAACGATAAATCTCTTCAAACGAGTGATGCTGTTATGGAGATGGCAGAGGATGCCATTCAGGAGTATCTTCCAAATGCATTTGACCCTAAAGACATTCCCACTCTTTTAAATACTGTTCAAACCCAATCAAATGATCAACATACGATAGGACGCCCCCTCTTTAAAGCATTATTAACTCGTCTCAACATTACTCCAGAAACTGCCTTTAACGCTACTTTTAATACAGCTTTTAAGGACTATAAAGGTCTAGAGCAAAACTATGTAACTAGATTCACATATCTTCAAGATATCGCCAAAGGATTTGGAGATAAAAGAGAAGCTCTTCATCTTGAGGCCTATAAAAACTTTATTTTGGCTGATATTGCAGAGTCTGATGATAGTGCTGTGACTTCTAAAAATATACTCAAAAGCTTAATGGAGAACGTAAAACGTTTTGCTGAAAATGATGTAGAGATAGATGCTCAACGAATTACTCAAGACACATTTGATAATCATAAAATGAAGCTTTTTTCTCAGCTTATTGAAAATTTTGAAATATCGCCTAAAGAGGCCTTTGATCAGATATTCTCTCTACGAGAGACAAGTCGTTTTAGTGGTACAGATTCTCTCATAGACAATAATATGATGATGTTCCTTAAACACGCCGCAAACAATCTACAAGACCCTGCAAAACCTAATACTGAGAAAGAGCCTAGTGCTAAGGCCATACGAACAGCGGCTTACCAAGAAATTCTTGCCCATAAAGGTCAAGCTTATGCCAACGCTCAAACACTTCGTGAGTATGGTCTCGCCTTATTAGCCCCCTCACAATACCGTAGGGCATTAACACCGGTCACTATCAATACCATTAAAATGCTTTTTAAAAGTAATGAGAACGAATCGAAGGAATTTCTTAATGATTTGACAAAATCCATGAAAGCTCTATCGGGCGAAACGCCTAACTCTAAACAACTTGACCTCATTATAAATGAAATAGATCGTTATGTTGAAGATAAGGATAGTGTATGGAACAATGGTAGAAAACCTAGAGCTATAGAGATTCTAACCCATTTAGGGGGCACACATACTGGAGAGGATAGATGCACTGACGTAGCAAACATGAATATGTCAGAAAAAATGCGAGCACGCGTTTTAGACAAAATCATAGATTTAGCTGTAAAGACTCCAGCATCAGAATATTCTTGGGAACAACAATATCACCAAAATGCCGTTCCTTTAATTTTGGAGGCCATAAAAGTTTATTTACCTGATTTACCTCATGATGCAAAAGATGGGGCTAAAGAAGCTCTTCAGCACAAACGTCAAGAAGTAGCGAATACTGTACTTGATCTCATTGAGACAAGAGGAGATGCAAAATATAAGATAAAACATCTTCATGCGGTTCATGATCAGTTACTCCCGAAAGGAAGTACGCAAGCCTATGATAAAATTTTAGATCTTCTTGCAAAAGAAGATAACAAACTGACAGTAAGTGGTGCCACAGACCAAATATCAAAACTTATTTCGGCACCGTACAAAATGACAAATCCTACGAATGCTGCGTTTGTACGAAAAGCTTTTGATATCTTTATGGCAATTAATATGCCTTCTATGAATCCTGACTCTACAGGTGGGAATGATAAAAGAAATGACGAAAAAACATCTGTAGATAGCCTCCTCAAAAAATTTAAACGCCTTCAAAATGATCCTGCACCTGCGGGGGCTTTGCCATTAACAGATATTATGAATGATCATGCTGCTAAAGTGGTTTCAAGAAAACAGGGGCCTCAAATGGCCTTTATAACGGCGGTTGCTGGACATTTCATTCCTGAAGAGGGAAAAGGGAAACATAGAGCTATTATTATACAGTCTAACTTTACAGCTGCCCGTATTGATAAAACGGTTTATACCGCTTTCACAAATGCAACCGTGGACCACCCTGCAGGCATGATTATTCATAATGGTGATAAAACTCAAACTATCAATCAGGCTCTTGCCTCAATTGAAAAAACAGGATTTGATCCTGAGACTGGACAACGAAACCAAGCAAATTTAATGAATGTATTAGGGGAAGCAACAAAGGCTCATACTCAGGGTAACTCTGGAATGATCCGCTATCAAGTTGCTTAAAGACGCCTAAAGGACATTGCTAGGCCGCTCTTTTTTCTTGAAAGGGGGCGGCCGTCTTTATAAAGTTTTGTACAGGAATAAAGAGAGGTGTGGGAAGATGGTTTAAATTAAACCACTCCCAACCTGCGCATTTATCAGGTTCGTTGACGCAGACCTCTCCAGAGTCAAACTCTGCAAGGATATGAAGAGAAAGATAATGTTGATTCGTCTCTGGAAAAATATCATTTGTGACGGCAGGCGGTCTTAAATTTTTAATAGAAATATTGGCTTCTTCCATTGTTTCTCTGATGGCGCATTCTTCTGGCGTTTCGCCCCATTCCAAAGCCCCTCCAGGAGGACACCAAGACCCCTGACCGTGGGCATTTTTCCGTTTTCCTAAAAGTAAAAGCCCTTTATCATTAAAGATATAAGTACCGACACCAACTCTTGGATAATCTTTCATCTTCATTAGACTCTCTGGATTTTAGCTCCACAATTTCCAAGCTTGCCCACAATATCCTCATATCCTCGATCAAGATGGTAGATACGGTTGATTGTCGTTGTCCCCTCTGCCACCAAAGCGGCAAGAACCAAAGAGGCACTTGCCCGTAGGTCAGTGGCCATAACTTCTGCGCCTTTGAGTTTTTCAACACCTCGGACAATGGCAGAATTGCCTTGGATTGTGATATTTGCGCCCATACGGCAAAGCTCGGGCACATGCATAAAGCGATTTTCAAAGATGGTTTCTGTGACCATCCCTGCCCCTTTACACAAAGTCAGCATTGTCAAAAATTGTGCCTGTAAATCTGTTGGAAATCCCGGATAAGGATCTGTCATAATATCCGTTCCTTTTAAACAGTCTCCTGTTCTATAGACAACAATATCAGATCCTTCTGTTTCAATCGTCAATCCTGCTTTTTCAAGAGGGCTGATCAAGGCTGTTAAATAATCAAGATTTGTATTCAACAGGCGAAGTCTTCCCCCTGTGAGCGCAGAGGCAATCATCCATGTTCCTGTTTCAATACGATCGGGCATAATGGCATGTGTGGCTCCATTCAAAGAGCTTACGCCTTCAATGGTAATTGTATCTGTTCCATCTCCTGTGATCTGGGCACCCATACGACGAAGACAATCTGCAAGATTGACCACCTCTGGTTCCCGTGCAGCATTCTTCAAAACAGTTGTTCCCTTTGCAAGCGTTGCCGCCATCATTAAGTTCTCTGTTCCTGTATGACTGACTTTTGGAAAAGTATAGACAGCCCCTTTCAATCCTCCCGTAGCTTTGGCTTTGATGTATCCATCCTCAATAAGAATCTGTGCCCCCATTGCTTCCAAGCCTTTAATATGGAAGTCCACAGGACGCGCACCAATGGCACAGCCACCAGGAAGAGAAACCTCTGCAAATCCATGACGTGCTAAAAGAGGCCCCAAGACAAGAATACTTCCTCTCATCTTTCGAACAAGATCATAGGGTGCGACAGGTTCTTTAATTGTATGGGCATGAAGAACAGCTGTTTTATCATGCCGTGCCATCACAGACACACCAATATGCTTTAAAAGATGTGCCAGCGTTTTGATGTCATTGAGTGTAACAGGCATATTTGTGAGGGTTAAAGGTTCATCTGTGAGCAAAGAGGCACACATAATTTTCAGCGCCGCATTTTTTGCACCACTGATGGGGATTTCTCCTTCCAGAGCATGCCCACCTTCAATACACAATTTATCAAGCCCTGAAGGCTTGATAGATTTTTGTGCATCCTGTCCAGCGAAATCAATCACACTTACCTCTTTACGTTCGAGGGAGGGTGACTCCTCGCTGTTCCATATATTTCCCAGCTCTGCTTGCATAATTGACCTCACAAGGGGTTGATCCTTTAAAAAATAGAAGTTGCGCAATACCTTCATTGGCATAGACTTTTGCAGGGAGAGGCGTTGTATTGGAAATCTCCAATGTAACATGACCCTCCCAACCCGGTTCAAGGGGTGTAACATTTACAATTAAACCACAACGGGCATATGTACTTTTTCCAAGACAGATGACGAGAACATCCTTGGGAATTTTAAAATATTCAACGGTATGACAAAGAACAAAACTGTTGGGTGGAATGACACACACATCTGTTTCCCGTTCAACAAAGCTTTGGGATGAGAAGTTCTTAGGATCAACAATGGCATTATCAACATTGGTGAAAATCATAAACTTATTTGCAACACGTGTATCATAACCATAGGAAGACAGCCCGTAAGAAATGATTTTCTCTCCATCTTTTTCACGGTTTTGTTTTTCAACAAAGGGCTCAATCATCTGATTATTCTGCGCCTGCTCACGAATCCAATGATCAGGCATAATTCCAGGGAAAGCCTCAGATTCTGTGTCTTGAACAGGATTTATTAGATTGTTCTTTAAAGTTGCCGTCACGTTTTATTATCCTCTTGAAGCTTTTGTTGAGCTTGTTTCTGTCCTTTTTGCATCATTTTGCGCTTCTTTAAATTCTCACGAAGGACGTCTGATTGACGATCTCTCCATGTTTTTTTCTGCTCTGGTTTTTCTGTCATATTTTACACTTTAAATTTCATTTAACCCATGCAGAAGACACAATAGGAATCTTCTCAATACTCTGTCTTAAAAAATAAAAGTAACTATAAGCGGATTGAGTCAAAAAATTCAATAAAAAACTGGTTCCTCCCCTGTATATCTTATGCTTAAAGCCTCTCCTGCCTAAGATTTCTCCATTTCCACCACACCCACGGCATTTGAAGAGCGATAAAGGTTAGAATGGAGGTCGTTTTATATCCCCTCGCTCTGATAAAAATGACAAAATTTTTATCGGCACAAAGCTTACAATCTCCTTCCCCATACTCTTTATCATGCGCTTGGCACAAATCTCCAAACTGCTCTTCAAACCAATCTCTAAAATATGGAATATTTGGCAGTGTACAATTTCTTTTAGAGTCCACTGAGCACCTCCCATTCTGAGGGGAATAATTTCTCTGTAAACACAAATCCCGCATCGATAAGCTGTTGTGTTCCATTGGCAAAAAGCGCCTCATTAGAAAGAGAGGCAAAATAAAAACTTCCATCTGGACTTAATTTGACGGTATCCCACGTCAAAGTGTGGGCGGCGTTAGGATTATCAACGCCATTCTTTTTCCCCACAAGCTCTCCATTGAGAATAGTATAGCCCTGCCCTGTCCAATAGCTTTCTGCCATTTGATTGATCGCGCTAAGAGCCGCATCGGCTGTTAATTGTGATGTAAATTCATAAATTAGATATGTCATTTAACTCTCCTATATCTGTGTCCAAATAAAGCCCCACTTGCTTGCCAAGTAGCTCCCGATTTGAT
>JAJFGT010000134.1 GCA_021776015.1 Alphaproteobacteria bacterium | reverse complement strand
ATTGGGGATATGGGAGGATATAAAATCTTATAGCGCGCCACTTAAAACATTAAAGATTATAGACACACCCTCTCAACAGTTTTCCTCCCCTATGGAAAAAATATTTGAAGCGACTGAAATCAACCAAGAAAGCTTTAGCTGGAACATCCCAAACAATCTCCTTCTCAACACCCTCCACAAGAAAGCCCTGAGTTACAAAGCTCTTACAATTTTAGGCGAAGATTCTTTAGAGGACTTTAAACAGACCTCCACAGGCATTGAGATTACCACATCAAAAGAGCAAACATTTACAGCATCCCTTCTCGTTGGAGCCGATGGATCACATTCCACAGTCAGAGAGAAAGCAAAGATAGAAACTTGGGAAAGACCCTATGAACAAACAGCTTTCACCGCCATTTTGTCTCATAGTAAACCCCACAATAATATTTCTACAGAATTTCATAAACCAGGTGGCCCCTTCACACTTGTCCCTCTTCCCAATAATAAATCAAGCTTGGTGTGGATTGAAAAAGATACTGAAACGTCTCGTATATTAAAAATGACAAAAGGAGAAATGACAGAAAAAATTCAAGAGCTTTCACAAAATATTCTGGGAGAAATAACCTTGGAAAGCCCTATCCAATCTTTTCCTCTCACTCTTCTCTGTGCTAAAGAGATTACAGCCCCTCGTATTGCACTGATTGCAGAGGCTGCACATACGCTCCCTCCAACAGGCGCACAGGGACTAAATCTTAGTCTCCGTGACATCAAAAACCTCTATGAGAGTCTTTATGAATCATGGACATTAGGAATGGACTTAGGAGGAAAAAATACACTGGATCACTATAAAAAATCACGATATACAGATATTCAACTTCGATCAGTTGGAACACATATCTTGAACCATTTTGTAAAACACGATGGACGGTTTCATCATGCTCTGAGAAGAGGCCTATTTTCAACACTCAGTGAAATAGAACCACTCCGATCATCCATCATAAAAAAAGGGTTTTTATAGTCACTCTCAAGGAATCTGAGCAGAAAGGACAGCATGCCTCATTTCTATGGCTTGGGCACTAAAATTTTTAGCATCACGCTTTAAGAAACCAGAAACCTCGTCCAATCGACTTTCTATTTCATAAGGAAGAAAACAAAGAACATGAGCCAAAACATTATTCTCATCCATCTCTGATTGCTTCTTAGTTATTCTTTTCAAGTCAACAGGTCCTATATCAGCATAATTTATATTTAGACTCAGAAATGTACGACCTGGAGACATATCCAACTCTTCAACACCGACATCTATATCACTAAATTTCGTGGGGATACCGTGATAGACCATATAATTTTGGGAGAGAGCAAGAGAGAGCGCTTCCGTAGCATTTTGCAACACCAAAGGAATTGTCATCTTTTCAGGAAAAATTGTAACTGGGGCTGGCTTCCCCACTAATTTATTTAAATCCTTCACAGTACCTTCCAAAACACCCAAGCCTTTTTTGTCTTCAATCTCATGTAGAAGGGTAAAGAGCCCCTCTTTTTTCTCAACGTCCAGAATCAATTCAGCAACCTTAAGCTTTGCCATATTACGTACAAATACATGTGTATCTTTTGTATCTGCGGCAATTTCACACAAAGTATTCAGCCCCTCGGGAAGAAGAGAATGGTTATTTTGAACCGCAATCCCCGTAGAAATAATTCTTTGCTTATCTTGAAGTACATTCAACTTTTGCTCTACATTCAAAGCCGAGTGATTAGTAGCATTACGAAAGTCAATAAGCGGTACTAAATTTAAAACATTACTCATATAGTATTCCTTCTATTCTACGATTTGACTAAATATAAAGTACATCAAGATCCATCCCAGACATAGAGTGGAGAAGGTTTTCCAGCCCCCTCTTTAATCTTGATCGATGGAGCATGCACTTTCATTTTATTAAATAGACGCTGTGTTTTATCTAATCTCTCGTCTCTATCAGGCGACAATGTACCAGCAATCATAAAGGTCACTACGCTACTCTCTGAAGAGAACTCATCAAGCCTCTCATCTAGCCCTATCGATAATAAAGATGTTTCAACGGCAGTCTTGAGCATATTTAAAGCAGGATCATCTTTGTAAGTTTCAATTTTATAAAGCTTCTTAAGGGTTGTTTTCAGATCATCAATCCCTCCCTCAACAGTCTTCAGTTCTTTGACTACATCTTGCATACTCTTCTTTTTATCCGTGAGATTCAAGATTGCACCTATGCTCATAAGGGAATTCTGTTCTTTATGGATATCAATGATTATTTCTGTTGCCTTGAGCATGGCAACTCTCCGTACAATAGGATATTTATTTTGATTAGCACTGAGCTCATACAAAACTTTCAACCCTTCAGAAAGACGAAGAGGGTCCTGACGAACGATTTCACCTGCTGAAATAATCTGAAGCTTATCTTGAGCAAGACTGAGCTTTTCATCAAGACTCTCAGGAAGATTAAAATCCCGAAAAGACTCTGTTACACAACAAACATGTTCAGGCACATTATCAGAGACAATTTGAGTGAGAACAGTGTCCAAATCTTCTTCTGGGATATTGTGTAAATTAATATTTTCAGGGCCTACAATAGGCCTTTCTTCAGCATCATGATTATCTTTTCTCATCCACAGAACAGGCTCAGAAGCTTCTCTAAAAGAGATCAAAACAAATGTTTCCAAATCATGAAAGACACCTTTTTGAAGGAATGTATGAGCGCCATAAAAGGGTTGGATCATTTCTTGTAGGGACTCTGTACCCTGCCCTCTAATTTTAGACATAAGTTTTATAAAATTTGGATTCAGAAAACTCTCTTCTGTATTTCTATCTAACAGTTCTTTCAAGCTTGGCTCAATCATCGCTAAATCACTCTTCTCAGAGATACAGCGATTGACTAAAAGAGCATAATTATTTGGGCTCATCACAGAAGCATCGAGGGCTTTCGGGAGTATTTTTTCTATTATAGGTTTAAATCGTTTATGAGAAAAAGCCTGCATTGCCATTTCTATAAAAGGGATATTATTATTTTCACTTAATCTAGCCTCTAAATAGTCTGAAAGTTTTCCTTCTATTTCTTCATGAAGAGAAGACTGTTTTAACGCCTCAGAAAGTATACGGCTTTGCATCCAATGATTATCCAGAGACTCTAATGCGGTCACAAGCAGAGGTCTTATTGCCTCTCGAGCCCCATGACTATGTCCTATTGCCGCACAAGAAATTCCTTGGATGTTCATAGGGACGGTATTACCAGTAAAATCAAACTCTATACGCGCCCCTATCTGTTTAAGCTCTCTCAAAAATCCAGTAAATTCTTTTCCCATAATTAAATATCCCTTATTGTAAAGACATTGTCTTAATGTCTATTGACTGAGGTTTAAGAAGATCGTCCTTAGCAGTCTTCTTCAATAAATCTTTCAAGTCACCAACAGCCCCTCTGATAGAAAGATCCAGCACATCATTCTTAAACCACAAGCTAACATCTTCTGGGGCAATGCCCATCCGACAAACTGTCTTACAGGTTGATTCTACGTCAGAACCTGCCTTATAGCTCACCTCAACATCCACACACCGACCATTACACAAACTTGCCTTCACATTCGTATTGCCCAATCCAGCCTTCATATCATAACGCACAAGAGAGAAGAACAAAGCTTCCCTTGCATTTCTTGATATCAAAAAATCCTTATCTAAGCTCTTATCTTCAAAGCTTTTATCTTCAAATTTAAAATTGCCCAAACGTTGAGAGACTTTATCTAAAGATACCAAAGAGTCTTTTTTATATAATTGATTGAGAATATTTTGAACATCATGGTGTTGATGAACATAGAGGATTATTTCTGCCGCTTTTTTCATTGCAACACGTCGTACAAATATATGCTTTTCCTTATCTTCTCCAATCTCACATAAAGCATGAAGTTCATCAGGCAAACAAAGAAGATTTTCTCTAATATTCTTATCAGCTAACGTAATTCTTAATTTATCTTCAGCGACTTGAAGCTTTTGCTCTGTCCCTTCACGAAGAGGTAAATTGTCAAATGCTTCAGTAAGATCTCCTTGAGTATTTGGCATCACATGCTCCTTGATATATTCTATGATTTGACAGAGTATAGAAGATGACAATCATATGTCAATGAGCAATATTTTAGTGATAAAAATGGAATAAGGACGGATATTTTCTTATTAAAACCAGTCAGGCTATCACATAGCATGCTTTATACTTATCAATTCAGGCTTTAGTTCTTTGAAATCTGGGCTTTTCAGCGCCCTGTCTGCATATCTTAAAGAAGAATCTATGTCCCTTGGAATAATATCATCCATGATCCATGAGACGATATTCCGTGGTGGAACACCATTTTGATAGTTATTACTTATTTGATAGTTAGTACCTAAATCCAGATCTATGATACCCTCTTTTTTATAAGATATATCAAGCCCCCCCTGCTTCTCATTATACAAACTTGTCTTTACTGTTACATTGTTCGATCCTGTTTTCATATCATAACGAACAAGAGAGTAGAATAAAAGATCCCTTGAAAACGACAGTGCCCATGCAGCATTTGCCATCCATGTAGTATCTAGCAAGTATTCTTCAGTGTCCATATTGGGATGTTCAGTGGTCACATTAGAATGCAGGCGACTTAATGCTAAATCTAAAGACTCAAGCTCGCCTCTTTGATTTAATTCATTCAATACGTTTTGAACATTATGTTTTTGATGAACAGAAAAAATCATTTCTGCAGTCGCACATAGTGCTGAACTTCGTACAAATAAAGAGGTATTCTCTTTATCTTCTCCAATATCACAGAGAACATGAAGCGCATTCGGAAGCATAAGAGGATTATGACGAACCATTTCACCGGCTGAACTAATCGCAAGTTTCTTTTGGGCTATCTCTAATTTTTCCTCTAGATTTTCATTACGAGGATTAGAGGCATTACAAAAGTCAGAAACATACTTTAAGTCTGAGGCAGTAGTCATATTATTATCTTTCTATTCTATGATTTTATAGGGTATAGAATATATTAATTAATATGTCAAGATACAATCTAGGAAGGAAAAGGCGGAAAAAATGGTGAACTGAGCTACTGCGGATATATTATTGTGTTTTATCTCTATACTTTTAACTATATTTTGCTTACAAATAATTTTTATTTATCATTAAAGGGCTTAGCAATGAAACCAATCTATCTCAGTGTATTAACACTAATTCTAGCAGGAGTGATCAGTTATACCGTGACCAAAGCCGTTACACCGAGCGCGTTAACCGCTCCAGCCTTAGTCGTCACTGAAACCAAAGTTAAAAAATCAGATGAGTCCGTCTATGACCGCGTCATGCGCACAGGGAAATTGCGGTGTGGATACGGAATATTTGAACCTCAATTTATGATAGATCCAAATACACAAAAACAAAGTGGAACAATGTATGAAATCATGCAAGCTGTTGGAAAAGAGCTTGGAATAGAAGTCGAATTTACAGAGGAAGTAGATTGGGGACAAATCCAGCAATCTTTAGAATCTGGTCGCGTCGATGCTTTTTGTCCAGGTATGTGGGGAACAGCAAAACGTGGTGCGCGCATTGGTTTTTCTAAACCAATATATTACAGCACGGTAGAAGCATTCGTACGTGCTGACGACACGCGTTTTGATAACAACCGCAACGCTATAAATAGCCCAGATATTGTAATTGCTACCAATGATGGTGATATAACAGAAGAAATAGCTGATGCTTTTTTTCCAAAAGCAAAAAGATTTGCAAAAGCAGATCTCACAGGGGAAGTAATTCTTTTTCAAAATGTGTTGGCCCAAAAAGCAGATATCACATTTAGCGCAGGATCGATAGGAGAATCCTTTATGAAAAACAACCCTAATGCACTAAAGCAAGTACCTCTTGAAAGCTCTATATTGGTTTATAAGCACGTTGTAGGAGTGAAAATGGATGAACATGAACTAAGGCTTATGCTAGATGCTGCCTTAGAACAGCTTCAAAATAATGGGGTTACTGAACAGATATTGAATAAATATAATGGAGGTGAGTTTTTCCGCATCCCTTCCAAACCATTTGAGATGGCAGAATGAAAGCAATCTATCTATCTCAGTAATCCCTCTCTGGTTTATAATTCCCTGCCCTTGGGGCGAAGGCTGGTTGAAGATCAGCAGCTTAAAGAGGGCTTTACTGATAGATATGTCAATATAAGTGAGTTACGAATAGATCGTTCGGGCAACCGTAAGGACATGCACAGACTTGGCCCCTGCCCTCAAAAGTGTTTTGGCGCATTCATTGACAGTGGCTCCCGTTGTATAGACATCATCGACCAAAAGGATTGTTTTATCTTTAAAGAAAATATGATCTTTACCTGCAATAGAAAACACAGCTTTAACATTTTTTCGGCGCTCTTTTGCTCCCATATGCCCTTGAGATTGTGTGTTCTTAACACGCTTCAAATGAAACAGATCAATAGGAATTTTCGTTTTTTTCGATAGGCTTTGCCCTAACAGAGCGGCTTGATTATAACGACGCCTAACAAGCCGTTTCCAATGTAAGGGAACAGGCACGATCAAATCCACCTCTTCAAGCATCTCTCCTCCAGCATTCATCATCCAGGAAGAAAAAGGCAACGCCATATGTGTTTTATCTCCATGTTTATAGGCAAGGAGAAGAGATCGACTCCCATCATCATAACGTATAGCCGCTCGTGCTCTTGTATAGGCTGGCGGATAGGTTAAACAATGCGAACATTGAAAGGTATCCTCTGTCTTTTTTGTTTTATCATTCTCTGAAATATCAAAAGAAATTTCAAAGGGAATACCACAACAGGAACATAAGGGATCTGCTATAAAATTAAGCTTTGCCCATGCACTAGGAGAGATGTTTTCAGAAGACTCTATCACCTCTCCTGTCATGATACAGCGCGCAGGCAATAGAAAATTAAGAATTTTACTTAAACAGCATTCCCAAGTCCCATTCATATAGCTTGCTATAAACGTTACAAATTCCTTGATTTTTTTTGTAAAATGGCGTATATTTGGCGCTCTTATGTGTGTGTATGAATGAGTTTTTGTAAAAATTCATCATAAAAGAAATGAGTGTATAGAGTACATGGCT
>JAJFGT010000133.1 GCA_021776015.1 Alphaproteobacteria bacterium | reverse complement strand
AATACGGTAGTTCATGCATATCATCGCACTGAACTTTATCGGTATAAGCCCCAACAGATAAGGCATTCCATGATTGAGCTGGACTTAGAATTTCCGAGGCATGATTAACATCGGGATATTCGTGCCGATCCTCTTCGTTTACATTTCCTATGGAGAGAGAAAATAATAGCCGCTTGCCTGAATTGCCCTCCAGATCATCGCCAAAAGCCATTTTATCAATAACAGCAGATAATGAACTCGGAACACCCCTATACCCCTTGGGGTCAAGAAGCTCACCTTCCTTTTTGTCAAGCGCCCACGACAGATTAAAAACCCTATTAATATCTGGGTTGTTTGCTTCAGCTCGGTAAACGCACTCTCTCGTTATATTAGGGACATCTTTGTTATCATTATGCCCAGAAGAAGGAAATGCTTTTATAGATTCTAAAAAATGCGGAACTGAAATGCTGTCTTGTGATGATAGAGCACCTGAGAGATTGTCCCCAAATAATGATATACCTGCCATCTCAGTACCATGGCCATGGGTATCACCCACCCCCCAACTAGCGTCACAAGTATCCAGTGAATTATCATTCCTAATGAATGGTTTCAACAAGCGGTGCTCACTACGAATGCCAGTATCAATAATACAAACAGCACTATTACTTTGTTCGTTCACGGAAAGTCTTTTCTCTAAATTTTCAACCCAGCCCTGTTGGTCGACATTTTCTAGGCCAACAAAGAATGTAATTTCATCTTGCCTATACTTAAAGCTGGTAAACGCGTTGGTAATCAATTCTATTTTTGTTAAATCCTCTAAAGAACAAAAAATGCTGCACACATCTCTCTCTGGGAATTCTATAAGCTCGCCATCTTGGGAAATCCTTAACTCAATTGAAAGCGTTGAAATACAATCTGTAATTAGCCCAAACGTACCTTTTCTAACCCACACTTCCCACCACACTGGCGACGTAATATTAGCTGGAAAAATATAATTATCTCCCCATAATGCTTCCATTGATTGAAAAACAACAGTATCTACACTATCTAATAATTTACGTTTTTTAACGTTACCGTGCTGGTCAATTTCTTGGTTGGAATAGGCAGTAACCTTCTTTCGAAAATTATCTTGTTTTTCTTCAGGAATGTACACTGTGGCTTCAACAATCTTCTCACCATCCGTTTTTACATTTAGAAGCTCTATGTGTTTTTTACCTTGTTCATTTTTTAGAGACTCATATTCTAAAGGCCTTTCAGCATCTGCTGTAAATGTAATCGTTGCACCTTTATCTGCTGAGGAGACATCGACACCTAAAGATGCCAACTGGTTTTTACGATCTAATAACGCCTGATTATATGACTGCAAAAGCTCTGCACCATGTTGTTGGGCAGGCTTGTCCTCAAATTCATGGCTAGATCCTCCACTAGGCCCAGCATATTTATATTGTTCTGAATTACTATAGGAGCTATTTAAGAAAATATGATTTTTATATACCACTAGCGCCACTCACTTATTTTATTTTAGATTGTTGGCGCAATTTAAGCATGCTGACTAAGTTGCTTGTATCAATTGTTTCTGTAGCTTTGAAGATCGATTTTTTAGCCGCATCATCACAAGCACGGGAAATTTCAGCATGACTTAAGCCAATAGCTTCAACTTCTATTTTCTCCCAAATTAAAGTGTCCGTATCAAACAAATGCAACTGATTGGTTATAAGTTTTTTAATTTGATTTCTTTCTGGAAGATCATAAACGATAAGATCATCAAAACGCCTAAAAAGAGCTGTATCCAATAGTTTTTTATAGTTAGTGGCACACACAATCAAACTTTCAGAGTTATCTTCCTCTAAAAACTGTAAAAACGAATTAAGAACACGTCTAATTTCACCAGTATCATTTGGCGTCAACCTATCACTGCCGATAGCATCAAACTCATCAAATAGATAAACCCCAGGGGCCGTCCTCATGAACTCAAATATTTGACGCAATTTTGACGCTGTTTCTCCCATATACTTGGTAATCAGGCTATCCAAGCGAACAGTATACAATGGCAATTTAAGCTCTGAAGCAAAAGCAGATGCGGTAAATGTTTTCCCTGTTCCCGGTGGTCCCGTTAATAGTAATTTCCTTCTTGCTTTCAAATTATATTTATTTAGCTTCTCTTGCTGACTAAACTCCTGCAAAACGCGCTGAAACAAATCTTTCTGCACATCAGAAAAGGTTAAATCGGATAGCTTGCATTTTGGTTTAGTCTCAACAACAAGGCTTTGAATAATTGAACTAGATTGAGAAATAGAAATAACATTATTTTGGCGTTTATTTTTCTTGGCGAGGTCAATTAATTCTTTTATCTCAGATGCTATTTTTGAATGCCCCTTGCGAGCCTCATGTGCTGCAACTTGCATAGCTATAGCATAAAAACGAGAATCGTCCCCTGCTTGGTAGCTTTTCAAAAGCTGTATGATTTGTTCTGCCTTTGCCACGCTACACCCTAGTTATCCTGAATCTAGCCTTTAATATAAGGCCAATATGTATAAAATATATAATAGCGCAATAAGCTTGATTTATCACTAATTAATATTCCGCTTTAATTTCTAATAATTTTTAGAAAATAGATAGCCCATATTCTAACACCCACTTTGGGTCGCAAACAGTCCTTTGTGTTTTTGAAGAACACTATTACAAGATATTTTTATCTGTTATATTTTCTTATGAGCCTATTTGATAAAAAA
>JAJFGT010000132.1 GCA_021776015.1 Alphaproteobacteria bacterium | reverse complement strand
ATAAAACCCAATATCCAAGGTAAGACACATCAGAAGAAGAGATCACATCAAAGGCATTATTCTCAACCATTAACCCTTCAACAGGTAATTGAGGAAGAAGGCCATAGAGCATTTTTGTTCCGCTATATTGCCCTCCCGTTTTATAATCAATAATGGCAATAGAACCATTTTTGTCTTGATCAATACGATCACATCGCCCAACAATCTCAACAGTCTCTACCAACATACGTGCTTTTGCTTCCCCTGCTTTGAAGTTATATCCTTGGGCACGCCATTCTTTTTCATGGTTTAAAAACCACTGGGCCATTCTTTCAAAACGAGGCCACCAATTTGCCCAAACATCTGGGTTGTCTAGAGTGTCTTGAAGTGTTTCCCGTCCCATTGATAAAAGTTCATCATATGCATTATCTGGTAAATGATGGGGATATGCTTTAACAAAACGATCCAAAACATCATGGATAAACAAACCCCTATCTTTAGCAGAAAGTTCTTCTTCAAGAGGATCCAGAGGCTTCAGCTTTAAAATCCGTTTCGCATAAATGCTATAGGGGTCACAAATCAGCTTTTCAATATCTGTGACATAGAGTGTCTGAGGTCTGACCTCGAGAGGAGGCTTTGGAGCAGGACGAGCGAATGGTATAAAATCATCTTCACAAACATTGAGATGTCGTGCCCAATAAATATATTTTTCTCCTCGTTTTGAAATGTCGTCAAGCCCTGCAGATTGACAAACCGTCGAAAGACGTTGAAGCCATCGAGAGGGAACCGTGGGGGCACCCCCTGACTTTTTAGATCGTGTAATGAAAACATTAGAGGCGCTAAACCCTTGTGCAAAATCATGAGCAGCCAACGTCACAGCTTGCTCTGGAGAAGGGAGCCCCATGTTTTCTCGCATAGGGCGAGACATCCATGGATCGTTGGCGGGGCTTGAAGGCCAAATCCCCTCATTCAAACTTCCAAGAATCACAACATCTGCTTGCACAAGACGTGCTTCAATCTGCCCATAAATAGATAAACGTGGATGAGCTCCAAATTTAGGACGAACAGCAATATTCCCCATTTGATTTATCAAAATCATTCTTAGATCCCAAAAACTCAAAGGAGACATATCTGCTGTAAGATTTAGTATTTCTGAAAAAAACTGAGATGCTAATTCTCCAGAGTCTCCTTGCCAAAAACTTTGTTCCTTTTTGTCTTCAGTCTCTATTGTTTTCGCGAGCAACTCACATGTTTGGATAAAAAGGGTTAATGCCTCTTTTAAATAACATGTCTTTGTATTTGGATCATATAACCCGCTATCTATAAGCTCTATCAGAGGATTCAAAAGAGATTGCAGATATAATAAATCCTGCTTAATAGTTTCATCTTTTGTACGTTGAATGAGTGTGTTTAGCCCATGTGTAGGAATTGTTCCTCGAATACAGCCATCTATCTCCAAGCGTTTTGCAAGGGCATTTCCCCAACCTTTTTGTTTTCCTGCTGAACATAAAGGATGTTTTAAAAGAGATAAAAGAGCAATAGGAGTCTGTTTTTTATCAATAATGTCTAACAGCGCTATAATAAAACGTCCTCTTTCTGATTCTGCAAGAGGAACGCCCGCACTGTCATTAATTGTAATATCCCAGCGCCTAAGAATAGCTTCAACACGTCGCCCTAAAAAACGATCGGGTGTAATAAGAGCAACCGTTTTATCTTGGGCAGAATCTTCTAAAGCTTCCCTCATAATTAAGGCAACCACATGCGCTTCTTCATCAGGGGTTTCACATTCACACTGACAAAGTCCGTCTAAAGATTGAGGGGATAATGCTTGAAGATTTTGCCAATGATACACTGTTTCAGCAGGGCGCATCAATTCACTGATAAGCTTCAAACGATCTTGATTAGGCATACATGCCTTCATATCAGGCCATATAGAAATCTGTTCTCGTTCTACCTGCAAAGAAGACACCAATCTCTTAAGTAAAAATTGTGGATGTCCATTTTCAATTGCATTCCAACTTTCAGCATCAAGATTTTGATCTAACCCTGGAAGAATAATCTCTCCTTGAGGAAGTGTAAGAATTGTTTTTAAAAGTTTTGTTGTCGATGGAATAGAGCCCGTTGTCCCTGCAACGATAACAGGACATAACGGAGGATGTTTTGTCCAATACTCAACCAATTTTTCCATGAGAAGACGACGATGCAACCCTCCATCAATCAAACCGTAGGAGTCTAAAAGAGCTGGCCATGCCTCTTTTAAGATTGTTAAAAATTGAAGATTGATATTCCAATGTGCCGCTAGATTTTCTGGGACAAGGTGATCAAGCATATCAAGGCTTAATCCTTCTGTATGAACTTGATCTATAAAATTCCCTAGAGATTCAGCAAGACCAAAAGCTTGTTCATCTGAAAAAGAAAACCCCTGAACTTTACGAACAAGTCGTGACAATAAAATAATCCTATGTAGAGAGGAAATCGCAGGCTTAACAGAAGAAAGAGAGTCACCTGCAATTAAAGACAATTCATTTTGGTCGACATCACCAATCGCTTGCATACAAGGCAAAATCAAAGGAGCTCCCGCTGTCTGCCTTAAAAAAGCTTCTCGCAAACCACGACACCCCCGCCGTGTCGGAAGTAATATTCTCATATCTGCAAGAGTCTCTTTATTGTCCCCTGCCCGTGCGTAAAGCCCCTGTGCTAATGTATCTAAAAAGGAAACCCCCGCAGGAATTGTATATAAAGAAGCCTGTCTGTTTTTATCCAGAGTCTTCATACATACACCTTATGAACACGCTCAAGATCCTCAGCTGTGCTAATATGATGCCACTCTCCTTTATGTTCCAATCCATAAAGACGATTATCTGCTTCTGCTTGATCCATCAATTTAAGAAAAGAAAAACTTTCATCAGGAGTATTATTAAACACACGAGGATGACAAAGCCGAATCCCTGCAAACATCATATCACCCTCTTGTACTGGGGATCGTTTGGCTTGTCCGTCAGAATCCAGAATATAATCTCCAACCCCCTTGGTGAGTTTCATACGCTCGGTGGGTTGTAATGCCAAGAGAATATCCATTCTCTTTTCCTGCCAAGTTTTTTGAAGATGGTTAAAAATATTGATATCTCCATCAACCCAAAATGCATCCCCATTAATAATGAAAAAAGGATTATTTTCAAAAGAGTTAAGTGCTTTTTTAATTCCTCCTCCTGTATCAAGAAGGGTCTCCTCATAAGAGAATGTAATATTGATATCTGTTCTGTAAGAAAGATGTTCTTCTAATAGATCTCCTAAATAATGCAGATTAATCGTGACATCTGTGACACCTGCTTGAATAAGCCTATCTAGGATATGATAGATGATCGATTGCCCCGCCACAGATACCATAGGTTTGGGAAGTGTGTCAGTATAGGGACGGAGGCGAGATCCCATTCCAGCTGCCAAGATAAAAGCATGTGTAAACATGTCTTAATATTTAGCAGAAACACTTTCAAACCTATAGAAATATCTTGTTTCTTTACACATATATGAGAAACCTCTCATGGCTTTACGGTTGTTTAAAGAACCCATTAGGATCATATTTTTGAAATAATGCACCCAATTCTCCAGAAACAGAAGCTTGAAGAAGGGCATTATTCATCATAGCTTTAAACTCTTCCTGCCCACGAGCTATTCCAAAGCTCATTGCATATGTATAAAGTGGTTTATTAAGCTCTGCTTTGCGAAGTTTATTGGGATTATTCTTATTAAATTCTTCGAAGACTGACGGCATCACAAATCCAATATCTGCCTTGCCTGTTGAAACCAACATCAACATTTCTGAAATACTAGACAATTGTGGCAAAATTTCTAATTGTGCCTGTGGTAATAGTTTTTGAGCAGCTGTAGTTGCACCTTCTCCATCGAGACCTGCAATTTTAACATTTTTCCAACTCACATCATCAAAACTTTTATCAAAATTTGTATTATCAGGGCGAACATATCCTTGTACAGAAACATGCGCATATGGATTTGTATAGTCCATCACACCAGCACGAGGCAGAACAAAGACACTTCCACAAATCATGTCATAACGATTATTATTTAGATCTTCTGTAATTGTTGCAAAGCTTATTTCACCTGCCCATTCCAGCTCAAGATTAAGTTCTTTTGCTAACAGCTTGGCAAGATCAACAGATAATCCTGAAAACTCACCTGTATTTTCATTCTTTATTGTAAAAGGTGCTTCAACAAAATATCCACATCGAATTTTCCCTGTCCGAGTTACACGATCATAAACTGATTCTTTTTGTACAACAGCGACTGATTCTTCAGAAGCAAAACCCCATCCTCCAGATACAAAACAAACCACACATAATAAAAGAATCATAAAACCAGATCTTAAAGACATTTATTTTCTCCTTAACAATGCGCCTATTCAGTGAATAGACCTTATTTAAAAATACGCTTATAACATAATATAAAACTAAATAAACATATTTATAATGCTATGTCAAATGTTTTTCGTAATTTATTACGTTTTTTTCGTAATTCTCAGGAATTTTTATGATATAAAAATCTATGATCTCGATTGAACAAATTAAAGCTGCCCGCGCCCTTTTAGATTGGACACAGGAACAACTCGCCAAAGAATCAGGGCTTTCAAAGCCCTCCATCAATACGTTAGAACGTCGGCTTGCCAATCCAAAAGTTGAAACCATAGACTCTATTCAACGCGCTTTGGAAAAAGCTGGTGTCGCTTTTACAGATGGGCCTGGCGTTAAACTCAAAAGCTCTGTTCTCAAAACACAAATTCTTGAAGGAGAAGACAGTTTAATCCGTCTTAATTATGATATTGCGGAAACGCTCAAAGGAACAAAAGAAAACCTAATGATAGCGGGGGTCTCTGAAGAAAAATACAGAAATTTGGGAGGAGGCCGCGTCTTAGATATCATTAAAAAACGACTCAAAATGGGTATAAAAACACAAATTTTATCCTGTGAAGGGGATCAAGATTTTATTGAACCCATAGAACATTACCGTTGGATCCCCAAAGCCTTTTTCAGTCGTACACCTTATTATATCTACGGAAACAAATATGCTATTTTTCTCTGGGGGCCTCCTAAAAAAGTGGTTATTATTGAGAATGCAGAAATTGCAGACTCTTACCGCCAACAATTTTTAGCACACTGGAACGCGGCTAAAAAACCTACCAAAAAAGGTGAAAAAAACTAAAATGCTCGCTCTTATTTCTCCAGCAAAAAAATTAGATTTCATATCAAAACCTGCAATTTCTGAATATACAGATCCTTTGTTCTCAAAGCACTCTCAAGAGCTCATTGATATTTTGAAGGCATTCCCCAAAAACCGTTTAAAATCCCTCATGGGGCTTTCTGATAGCCTAACAGACCTAAACTTTGCACGATTTCAAACCTATCATACACCTTTCACACCAGAAAATGCGAAACAAGCCATCTATGCTTTACGAGGAGATACTTACATAGGTTTAGATGCCGACCATTTGTCAAAAAGCGATATAGAGTATGCTCAAGAGCATTTAGGTATTTTATCAGGGCTTTATGGACTCTTACGACCCCTAGACCTCATTCAACCCTATCGTTTAGAGATGGGGACAAAACTTGCCACCTCCAAAGGTGAAAATCTCTATGATTTTTGGGGAACAACTCTCCTAGACACATGCATAAACCATGTTAAAACACATAAAAATCCTGTGATCATATCTTTGGCCTCTAATGAATATATAAAATCAATTTCATCTAAAAAAACTGACTGTGAATTTATCACCTGTCATTTTAAAGAAATAAAAGATGGGACACCTAAAACCATTGGACTTTTTGCAAAACGTGCACGGGGTATGATGGCACGATTTTTAATACAAAACCGTATTGAAAACCTCTTAGAACTCCAAGCATTTCATGAAGATGGCTATAGATTTGAGAAAAATCTCTCTTCAAAGACAGATTTTGTCTTTGTAAGAGGACTTAAGAATTCAATTTAAATTAATTACAGTTAGAGGACCACTGACTATATGTAATAGATTTTAGTGTGTCATCCATCTTTATTACTGTAGGAGTATTATCAAGTTCTAAAGCTGTGACTCTTCTTTCAGTGGCCGCTTCATGCATTTCTGCTAAAATGCTACAATGTCTAGATACTATATCAGCTTCTGTTACATGAAGAACTTCAGATTGATTACAACCAGTATTAACCTTACGAATCTCAATATCTTTTAATGTATCTAAAAGCTTTATTGATGAAGGTATATGATTAAATCCTAAAGTTTCAATTGCCCCTCGATAAATTATTTTTTCCATTAATATTAAAGTTTCACAATGGTTAGATGCCATATCAGTATCGTTAGATATCACCTGAGCAGACTGATCTCCTACTGAAGTATCAGTTCCTGTCACATGAGGATCTTCAGGTTGAGCAGGCAATCCATTACAAGCTGCAAGTTTAAAAACTAATGCTGTTGTCAATAATGATTTGTATAATATATTCATAGTTTTTTCTCTCTAGCATCATCTAAGTAAACACAGCAAAATAGACATAACATAAAAATAAACAAGGAGAAAATAATTCAATGGGAATTAAGGACAATTAGCAAGATTTTTTATATTTTGA
>JAJFGT010000131.1 GCA_021776015.1 Alphaproteobacteria bacterium | reverse complement strand
GACATTCTTCAACGTCGTATTTAGGAGGCTCAAGCTCATAAGACATGAAATCAATCTCTGCGAGCCCATTAAAGTCATTGATTGGGAAAACACTTGTTAGAACTTCTTGAAGTCCTGACATTTGTCTTTCATCAAGAGGCGTATTTGCTTGCAAGAACAACTTAAAGGAGTTCATTTGAATTTCGATCAAATTCGGCTTGCTAATAGCTTCTCGAATCTTTCCAAAACTCCGACGAGGCCGCTTTTGTTCTGTGAAACTATTTAAACTGTCTGAAGGATTTACTGATTGTGTTTGTTGTGCTTTCATGGTGGCTTTGCCCTTTTCTCTCATAAATCTATAGACTTAAAATCAATTCTAAATCAACGCTACACCCCTCTCTCGTCCTATAATTACAAATAAAATATAAAAAAATATATCAAACTATAATCGGACCCCAAGGGTAAAGATATCAACCTATATAAAATAAACGCCCAACAGGATATCTTTAAAATAACAGGAAAAACTAAAACGAGATTCCTTTAGTTATGCAATGTATCGTGGGCGTATATCTAGTAATAAAACGTGACAACATATTCATCACAACACAAAGAGGCGAGGGATTTAGTAATCCTTCGCCAGCCTTGTCTGGATTTAACGAAAACAAATATTCTTGTCCACTCGTAATCTTGCCTTTGTTTAAAACAATTAAAACTTAAGAAAGAGAACTATTTAAGTTCAACTTCAGCACCGGTCGCTTCAAGCTTCGCTTTCAACTCTTCGGCTTCTTCTTTCTTAAGGCCTTCTTTTAATGGTTTTGGTGCAGATTCAACTAAATCTTTAGCTTCTTTCAAGCCAAGACCTGTAATAGCGCGAACTTCTTTGATAACAGAAATTTTGTTACCGCCGGCTGCTTTAAGAACAAGATCAAATGTATCTTTCTCAGCAGCTTCACCAGCACCACCGCCGGCTGCAACAGCAGCAACAGCAACAGGAGCAGCGGCAGAAACGCCCCATTTCTCTTCTAAAAGTTTCGCTAGGTCTGCAGCTTCAAGAACTGTCAATGTTGAAAGTTCCTCTGCAATTTTCTCAATATCAGCCATGTTATAATCTCCTCTTGCTGTCTTTTTTAAAATTTAATGTGTTATTTTTTCTACTATAATTCTTAGTGTTAGCCTTTAAGACTTTTCTTGTATGGAATACGCTCCCACAACACGAGCCAATTGACTGGCTGGCTCCTGAACAACTCTTGCGATTTTTGAGGCAGGTGCCTGAATAATCCCAATCAATGTTCCACGAATTTCGTCTAGAGATGGTAATTTAGACAAAGATTTCACGGCTTCTACGTCAAGAGTTTTGGCACCAAGCGCCCCCCCAACAATAGTAAACTTTTTGTGTTTATCCGCAAATTTCTGGGTAACCTTAGCCGCTGCAATAGGATCATCAGACAATGCCAATCCCGTGGGGCCTTTCATTAAAGGTTCCAAATGTTCAAATTTTGTGCCTTTGATGGCTAATTTTACAAGCTTATTTTTTACAACTTTAAAAGACGCTTCATTTTCACGTAATTCATTCCGAAAATCTGTAATGTCAGATACCGTTGTTCCCGCATAATGAGTAACAACAACGAGCTCAGCTTTTTGCAAACGTTCATTAAGTCTTGTAACTTCTTGTTCTTTTTCAGCACGGGATAATCCCATAGCATATCTCCTCGATTAAAAACCAAAACAAATAGGACGCTTTTTGAGCATCCTATCCAAAACTTAAAAACAAAATCATATCAAGTGAAAGGCTTATCTTAGTGTCTTTCTTAACTTGCATATTCTTTCATCTACATAGGACACTTATGTTATAAAACACCTATGGTCTTGGACTAAAGATATGCGCATATAAAAGACTCTTAGAGCACCTGTCAAGCTTATTTTTAGAAAAATATAGAATATGCTTAAAGTATCTACTATAACCAGCACATATCTCAAAACATTTATCATAATGATATAAATATTGACAGAGAGTTTATGCTTATGTATAGAAGCCTCAATCAACATTATACAAACTATTTTGATCAATGAGGACTCATGACAAATCAATTACAACCAGATAAATTAAACTATATTTTTGATAATGCCCTTCAAATCCAACAAAATCCTGGTGCTTCAGCGCCTCAAATAAATGAAAACACAGAAGGCTTAAGACCTCTTGAGACATTAATTGAAAGCTTGGTTAATGCTCACAATACTGTGTGCGAGAATAGACCTCGGAAATTATTTTTAGAGTTACATTCTTCAGAGTTAACGCCCTCAAATATTGTCCTTTCCGCTGGAACGATAAAAAAAACAGATGAAAAAGCGCCTCTCACTCATAAAACTCCCCTCATTTATGATGATTCTGATAAATACACAGATAAAAATAGGCTACATTTTAAGTTGCTTAAAAATGATCAAATAACATTCTCACTTTTTAATGAGCAAGAAACAGAAATTCCTAACATTACAAACGATATAAAAAGAAAATCAGCATGGAAAGGTCATACGCAGTTTGATTCAAAGGACATGGATTCAATGCTTGAATTTGGAAACGGTATTCTGGCTGACTGGTTTTCTGCTGTCTTACCCTCTCAAAATTTAGTCGCGCTAGAAGAAGTCTACACAACGGGTATTAAAGTACAGAAAAAAGTTCCAAATGCCCATATATGCTTCTTCAAAGGATAAGATCACTTAACACCCTACAAATCACTTTCAGAACGCATATAATCTTACTTTAGAACGAAGAAATTAAAATGATATTAACCGACTTAAATAGAAACAAAAAGATTCACCTAACTAATCATTTTTATTTCGCTGATCATTCTCCCATGCTTTCATTTTCAAATCGAGGAGATACCAGTAGTCCCTCGAGAGATAAACGTGACATATATCAAGCAGTTCGTCTTCGAGAAGACACAAAATTAGAGGGCGCTCATTACTCTGATAATGAAAGTGGATATAAGACCCATATGCACAGTAGCGGCTATCTTGATGATATTCATACGGATACACATATATTTCCCAAAGGTACTCTTATTTTACAACAAGTCTTTTCCTTTTAGAACCCTTCTCTTTCTGAATTCGAAAAGATATATGGATTACAACCTCAGCACGAATATGTTCAAAATATATTAAGAACAGAAGTGACACGTGACAATGAAGGGAAAATCATAGGGACAAATGGGAGGCATTCTGCTTCTTCCATACATCATCTAGGGATACTAGAATCTGTATCTAGGGATACTAGAATCTGTTATTTCTAATTGGGATAACCCCCAACAACAGCAGGCCCACAAGGATGATGTTAAGTTTTTGAAAATAAACGGTTTCTTACCATAGATTATACTATACTTTAGAATGCGGAGATTAACATGCTACTCACAGATTTAAATAAAAACAAAGAGATTCCCCTGACGGATAATTTTTATTTTGCCAGTACGACTCCCATGCTTTCATTTTCAAGGCCAGATCCGACGCCCCCTTCTGGGCCTCAATATGATATATATCAAGGGGTCCGCCTTCAGGAATATAAAACGACATTAAGCAGAACCACTTTTTCTACTTCACGAGGGTGGTGGGATTTCGGAGAATCTGATCAAAACCATATTAAAAAAGGAGACAAAGAATTTCCCGAAGGCACTCTTATTTTAAAACAAGTCTTTTCCTCTCAGAACCCGTCTCTTTCTCAATTTAAAGAATTCTATGCATTAAACCGTGAACAAGAAAATCATCAGAGTCTTCTAAGGATAGAAGTGGTACAGGACGAACAGGGGAACGTTACAGGATGGCGAAGTGATGATGAAGGAAAAATACAGACAGTTTCTTCAACACAGAGTTCTTGGACACAATTCCTTGTAATGTCCCATTGGTTAGACCAAAATCAACGCACCCCACATATAGAAGATGTAAATTATATGGATCAATTCTATCCACATAGATAGTAGCTATGCGGCATCTTCAGAATGATCTTGGATAAGGACTTCACGTTTTCCAACATGATTTGCGGGCCCAATGACACCTTGCGATTCCATTTCTTCAATAATACGTGCAGCACGATTATATCCGATTTGCAAGTAACGCTGTACAAAGCTTGTGGAAGCTTTGCGCTCACGTGCAACAAGGGCTACAGCTTGGTCATAGAGTTCATCAACATTACTGCCCCCTCCTGAACTACCTCCCATTCCTAAAGGATCAAATTCAGCACCATCATCCCCTACCGTTACAGTATCAAGATAGCTAGGCTCACCTTGTAATTTCAAATGATCCACCACAGATTCCACATCTTTGTCAGAAACAAACGGTCCATGGACACGTCGAATCTGTCCTCCTCCTGCCATATAAAGCATATCTCCCATACCAAGAAGCTGTTCAGCACCTCCATCACTCAAGATTGTCCGAGAATCAATTTTTGAAGTTACTTGGAATGAAATACGTGTTGGAAAGTTTGCTTTAATCACACCTGTAA
>JAJFGT010000014.1 GCA_021776015.1 Alphaproteobacteria bacterium | reverse complement strand
TTACCAATGGATCTGCTGGAATATAATTATCCGGATGCCCTAAGCTATTGGGAAAGAAAAAGACGAAAATAGCATAAATGGCAACGAAAACCAAAAGTCCGAAGGTATCCTTCATTGTGTAGTAAGGATGAAAGGGAAGCGTATCTTTTTTTGTAACAGGTTCAATCCCTTCTGGGTTATTTGATCCCGTCACGTGAAGAGCCCATATATGAAGGAAAACAACACCAACAATGATAAAGGGCAATAAATAATGCAAAGAGAAGAAACGATTTAGCGTCGGATTATCAATGGAGAAACCTCCACGTAACCAGAGAACAATATCATCTCCCACGAAAGGAATAGCCGAGAAAAAGCTTGTAATAACCTGAGCACCCCAATAGCTCATTTGTCCCCAAGGGAGCACATACCCCATAAAGGCTGTTGCCATCATCAGGAGGAAAATAAGGACACCGAATATCCAAAGCAATTCACGGGGTTGCTTATACGACCCATAGTAAAGACCTCTAAAGATATGAATATATACGGCAATAAAGAAAAATGAGGCACCGTTGGCATGAACATAGCGAATAAGCCATCCATACTCGACATCCCTCATAATCCGCTCAACACTATCGAAGGCATGAAGACTATGGGCTGTATAGTGCATGGCCAAAACAATTCCTGTGATAATCATAATCACAAGCATGAACATGGCTATGGCACCAAAATTCCAAAGATAGTTGAAGTTTTTTGGTGTTGGAAATGTTCCATATTCCTTTTGCATCATTGTAAATACAGGAAGACGGGAATCAAACCATTCCACTACTGGATTTTTAAACTCTTCTCTTTGTCCACTTGTCATGCTTCATGTCCAATTTTTAGTGTTGTATCATTCAAGTACTCGTGCGGCGGCACAACGAGATTCTTAGGGGCAGGCCCTCTTCGAATACGCCCTGATATATCATAATGGGAACCATGACAAGGACAGAACCATCCTCCATACTCCCCTTTTTGATCACCTTGTTTTTGTCCCAAAGGGATACATCCTAGATGAGTACAAAGCCCTGTCATTATAAGCCACTCAGGTTTTTTTACACGATCCTCATCTGTTTGCTTATCTCGAAGAGTAGACACATCGACAGCTCGTGCTTCTGCAATTTCAGCCTGTGTACGTCTTCGGATAAAGACAGGCATTCCACGCCATACGACGGTAATAGACTGCCCCTCCTCAATAGGAGACAAATCCACTTCAACTGTAGAAAGTGCCAAAGTATCAGCAGCAGGATTCATTTGATCAATAAGAGGCCATGCAATACTTCCTGCCGCCATGACTCCCATGGAAGCTGCTGTTAAATAAAGAAGATCTCGTTTTGTAGCATCTTCAACGGAAGCTTCTTCATTTAAGGCTGTTGGATTAGATTTTGGGGTGTCTGATGATATACTCATAATAATAGAATTCTCAAAGTCTGTGTTTTCACGTTTAATTCTTGCGCTTTAAGTGGAATATCATTATTCGTTATTCCTTTCAAGTTAGCAACTGATAAATAAGCGATTTTATACGCCTTCAAAAAGATTTGAACATGTCAAACCTCCACCTTGCCTTCTACCAACCCGATATCCCACAAAATGTGGGGGCTGCCATGCGCCTTTGTGCCTGCTTAGATATCAATATGGATATCATTGAACCCTGTGGATTTGCATGGAAGGACAATGAATTTAAACGATCTGGGATGGATTATCGTGAGCACGTCGCTCTTAAAAAACATCTAAGCTGGGAACGTTATCTGAAAGAAAAAGATGGGAAACGCCTGATCCTTTTAACAACAAAAGCCTCCATACCCTATACTGATATTGACTATCAAGATGGTGACATTCTCCTTTTGGGACGAGAAAGTGCTGGTGTCCCAGACGATGTACATGTGAGTGTAGACAAACGTATTTTAATTCCCATGTATCATGAAATGCGCTCCCTCAACGTTATTAACGCCGCAGCAATGGTACTGGGCGAAGCCTTAAGACAGATTGGAAAATAGCCATGGATATAGAAACTAAAAAACAAAAAGCCACCACATGGTTTACAGAGATTCGGAATCAAATTTGTACAGAGTTTGAAAGCATTGAACCATCTGGAGCCTGTTTTGAACGGACCCCATGGAACAGAGGAGAAGACGACACGCCTAATGAGTCTGGAAGCATCCTCAAAGGCGGAGGTGAAATGTCTCTGATGCATGGGGAGATCTTTGAAAAAGTTGGTGTAAACATTTCAACTGTTCACGGCACATTCAGCGAAGAATTTCGATCTAAAATTCCTGGAGCTCAAGAGAGCAATGGAAATTTTTGGGCAAGTGGTGTCTCTCTTGTCGCTCACATGAAGAATCCTTTTGTACCTGCCATCCATATGAATACACGTATGATTGTGACATCTGAATGCTGGTTTGGTGGAGGCGCGGATTTGACCCCTACTTTTGAATTCGAAGAAGATACAGCTGATTTCCATGCGAGCTTTAAAGAATGCTGCGATCGCCACGATCCTAATTACTACCTCAAATTCAAAGAATGGTGTGACCGTTATTTCTTCTTACCTCACCGAAATGAAGCCCGTGGAATCGGGGGCATTTTTTATGATAATTTAAAGACAGACTGGGACAAGAATTTTGCCTTCACCCAAGATGTTGGAACAAGCTTCAATAAAATCTTCCCTGCCCTAGTAAGGCGCCGTATGGATCATGATTGGTCAGAAAGTGAAAAAGACGTTCAACGCATTAAACGAGGACGCTATGTTGAGTTTAATCTCCTTTATGATAGAGGCACACAATTTGGTCTCAAAACAGGAGGGAATACAGAAGCTATTTTAATGTCTATGCCCCCTGAAGCCAAATGGGTTTAAGGTTTTTTTCTAAACGTCGCTAATATTAACGTAACGCTTGATATGGTTTTGCGGGCAATATTATTTGGTCAGGATATTCTTTACGAAACTCAGCGGTTAAATCTTCAATTTCGCCAGTTTGAATAAGGTTCCTAACCGCTGTATTAAGAACCTCTTTTAATGCAGATTCGTGAATAGATACAGCATATGAATTTCCAAAAACAGTCACAGGAACAGCTAGATTAACTCGTTTTAATTTTTGTTCATTCTTTTGATTAAATGCAGTTACGCCAGCCTGATCAAAAGTAACAACATCTGCTTTCCCTAAGGCTACTTGGACAAGAAGCTCTGTAGAGGAATTTATTGGAGACAAGGCTATTTTTTGAGCATTTGGAAAAAGCCTTTCTGCAACAGAAAATGAAAAATCACCCTCTTGAACACTAATGCGGATGTTGGCTTTATTCATATCTTCTATTGTTTTAAAATCAAAAGAACTATCTTCTCTGACATAAGCATGAACCGCCATATAAAAAATAGGGTCTGTAAATGCAATTGACCGACCTCTTATAGGATCATTCCACAATGAAGAACAAGCAACATCTATTCTTCCGTTATTCAATGCTGTAGGCATGTTAGCCCATCCTGTTTCCTCTGGCCATTCTAGTTCCAAATTAATCTTGGATGCAATATTTTCCATTAGATCTACAAGCAGTCCTTTAGGTGCCTCTTTCTCAAAATCATAATTTATAAAAGGATCCCAAATACCATACCCACACTTTATCTTACCTGTCTTCATGACTTGATCATAAGCATCCCCAGCAAATGCTGAAGAAGAAAGGAATATAATAAATAATGCTATAAATAGTTTTCTCATTTGATACCTCATAATATTTCCTAATAAACTATACAATATATAATTTAAGAAAATTTAGTTTTCTAGTTTCGAGATTGCATGAAGTTGTCCCATGTCAGTGGTAACATACAATATTTCTTTATTTTGACGAACGTATCTTATATATCCACTTGCAGAGAATATTTTAGGAAAGCTATTATTTACAAATTTTCGAAGATCTCTACTGTCATAGTGGTATAGGTTTTTTTGGTCGTAAGCCATGTCTTTATACCCACCCAAATGGGTATAATCTTCGTTTGCAAGATCATATTCACTGAAACCAGATTTAGGATAATCGCGGACAATATTCTTAAGCAGGATTTTGTCACTCTGGACAATATTTGAGTCGAGAGGATGATTGTAACCTTCTATTTCAATTTTTTCTTTACCCCTTACCCTTAAGTCATAACAAATTGTGCTTCCTGTTGTATCGGGTGATCCAGCCTCAAAGGGAACACATATAAAATTATCGGTTAGAAATAGACGGTAATTGTTGTAAACTCTGTCTAAAACTATCTCTTGATTTACCTTCTCCGATTTATCTGAAATAGAAAAAATCTGGTTTTCGATAACAAAAAGGAGATTATCTTTGCGGGCTACAAATGATTTTGGATTTGAGTCAAACACTTTAACTGCAAGAGTTTGGGGATCAATTCTTGTAATACCTTTAGATGAAATTGAGTAAATCCATTGGTCTGTTTTGGCAAGCCTTTTGAAACCGCTAAAACTTTTTAAAACTTCTTTATCTGACAATCGAATGACTTCAACACTGTTTTTATCCTGAAACCATACAAAAAGCTTATCTCCGAAAATCTCTATGTGGTTACATGCAGTATTTGTTTCCAATTCCCAGATTTTTTTTCCTGCTGGATTGATCTTAAATATTGAAATATCATTGTCCCATGCATATCCTGCACAAAAATAAATATTGCCTTCCGTGTCAAAAAGAGGCCGTGTAGTCCATGACCAACCCGAAAATAATGCTGGACTTTCTTTTGAGACAGTCCATTCTAATTTATAACCTTCATGAGCCTCATTTTTTGAAAAATAAAGCTTATAAGTGAATAAACCTGCAAGCAGCAGTACTATAAATGCCAGAAACTTCATGTCAGAATACTTACATATTATTTACTGCTCGTCATCCTCATAAAGTTATTCGTTTTAGATTGCCATGTCATTGCTGGTATCACAGCCTGAAACCAAATGGATTTGAAACTATTTTGAGCATAAATTAAATTCTTTTCTTTACGGCTTAATTTAACATTGCTACTCATATTTTGATGAGGAAATTTATAAAATATAACAGCTTAACAAATTTATTTGTATTGCTGTTTATCTTTAAGGCTTTACTACCCTTGGGCGTAATGCCGAGTTTTTCAGAAGGGAAAGCCTTTACTCTCGAAATCTGTATGGGGAGTAGTAAAAATATTTCTCCAGAAGCTCAAAAAATACAAAAAGAACTTGGATTTCTTTTAAACCAAGGAAA
>JAJFGT010000130.1 GCA_021776015.1 Alphaproteobacteria bacterium | reverse complement strand
AGAGAAAAGCCTTAAAGAGGTGAATAAAGCGATAACAACCGCCAAATTTAATAAAAGTGTCGCGTTACCACTATGATCCCAATATACCAACTCCATATCCACATCCTTTATTATTTCGTATTAAATGAGAGTAGAGGATTCACCCCCACTACAAAATCATATTAACACCACAAAACGGCCTTATCTAGATTTTAATCTGACAAGCCCCTAAAGAATGATATTATTTCGGCATGATCGTGCTGTCAGACTAAAAAGGATTGAACATGGATAATGGTTTATTTACAGGAACAGCAGAATTTTACTCAAAATTTAGACCTCAAATTCCCTCTGAAGTTGTGAATCACATAAAAGAGAGATTCAGTTTAGACGAAACAGGCACATTGTTAGATTTAGGATGTGGCGTAGGACAATCGACATATGCCATCGCCCCTTTATTAGAAAGAACTGTCGCGATAGATCCCGATCCCGATATGCTTAAAATGGCCAGAAAGAATTGTCCGCTGGGCTTGAACATTGACTGGCAAAACAAATCTGATGCTGATGTAACGACTAAAGATGGGCCCTATAGATTGGTCATATCATCCAGATCTTTTCATTGGATGGAGCAGGATATTTTATTACCAAAACTTTTAAAAATCATTGAAGAGAACGGCGGTATAGCTGTTATCGGCGATGGAAGCTTTTGGACAGGGGAAGATGAATGGCAAAAAGAAATCAAAAAAGTTATTGCTGAATTTCTAGGAGAACAACGTAAGGCGGGCCACACAGGCAAAAACTTTGCTACGTCCGAAGAACCTTATACAGACATGCTTGCACGCGCAGGCTTTGTTGATATTCAAAAAAAGAGTGTCTCTCTTACAAGAGACTGGAAAATACAAGACATCATTGGCTGTCTCTATTCCACGTCATTTGCCGCCCCTCATCTATTTGGTGATAGAAAAGATGAATTTGAAAACAGGCTTGCTGAAAGGCTAAACGATATTAACAACCAGAAAGAAATATTCCGTGAAACTGCTAGCTTTGATGTTCAATCCGCATTCGTTCCAAGGAGAACAGGTTAAAAAAATGAGCTCATAATTTGACATATGGCACAGTATTCTGAGACAATAGAGAACATCAAACAGAAGGTATAACTATAGTGCTAAAACCTTATACGATAAAACAAGCTAAAAAAGTAGATTTTAAAACGATTCAGAGATTTCTAACTCATGAATTTATTGACGCAGGGTACTCTACTGAAGATCTAAAAAACCTGAATGGTAGCATTCACGATCCAAAGATTGTTGCTCAAAAGATTGTTGATGCCACTTGTCTTCCTAACTCTGAGACATGTGCTTGGCTAGCATTTGTAGGAAACAATGCGGTTGCTATGATTTCAAGCAAAAATGTAAATGGTGGTGTTTATGTTGATAGAGAATATAGAAAGCTTGGCATTGGTTCCGCTCTTGTAAACGCACGCAATGATTTTCAAAAAGAACGAGGTATTAACAGCGTTGAAGCAAGTATTGAAGCAAAGAATTATAGATCAATAGAACTTCATAAGAAGCTTGGTTATAAATTCAATCCTCCTAGCCAGTTTATTATTGATGAAGCAAAATCAGCTCATATAGAAATTAAAGATATAAAAAACAAAAGTGGTGTGTCACCAATATTAGTAATGATAAAAAAATTAGAATAAACATCAGCACTGTCATGTTGATTTCAAATAATCAAACAGAATTACTAGAGCGTGATAATCGAACTTAATACGTATGCAGTTGCACTCAAACTCAATCAAACTCATTTTTTGTAATCGACTAATAGCAGGCGTTAAAACTCTTCTCGCAATGCTCGCCTAGAGGCCTGATCAACCAAACCGAAGAGTCTATCGATCTCATCTTTCTTGCTAGATGGCTGATGGCCAATCACCTTAACGAACTTGCATTCTATTCTAGAGGTTAATCGATAAAACTCTTGGTACAGCTCATAATTATTCAGCCGTTTATTTTTACTAGAGAAATAATTGCTCTGTTCAAGACGAGCACGCCTCCCCGGCAGGCCAATAATATTTTGGGAATCTGTATAAATTGTCAGGGTAATGTCTCTTTCGTCAACCAAAGCCATCGTTTCACCCAGCGCCCATAAGAAAGTTTGCAATTCCAATTTAGTCGAGCTTGTTTGTTCAAAACGTTTGATTTTCACCGTCTCTTTAAGTGTGTCTAGTGACACGCTCGAGTCAGAGACAACAAAATAAGCACCATAGCCCACCTTTAGCTGAGTATTCACACTACCGTCAGTAAAAACTTTGAAGTGACGCATCTTTTATCCGTTCAAAAATGGGGTTCTCTTTGCGTTGTTATAACATATTTCAGCCACAGCTTTTAAATATTAAACTTTGCGAGAGATATTAGCTTAAAATAGCACGCACCATTTGATCGCATCATATTGACGAATGCTAGTGGCCTGTTAAGGTAGCGTTTTAAAGGCAAATATTAGGGTATTTCAAAATCATGGTGAGTGTCATTAATACGACTGAGAGTGACCCTATAGAAAACATCATAGACCCTGCACATATCTTATCATCCGTATTTGGTTACAAATATTTTCGCGAAGAGCAAGAAGATATTATAAATACGGTTATTTCTGGCCAAAGCTGCTGTGTTCTTATGCCAACGGGCAGTGGAAAATCACTGTGTTATCAAATTCCTGCGCTGTGCCTTAAGGGTACAGGCATTATTGTTTCGCCTCTCATCGCATTAATGCAAGATCAGGTTACAGCTTTAAAAGAGCTTGGTGTGAAAGCTGCGGCCATTCATTCCGCTCTAGACTATGCGCAATTACAAGGGACTATGGAAGACCTCAGGGCGGGTAGACTTGATCTTGTCTATGTTGCACCTGAACGCCTTGTGAATGACGCTTTCCTCGATGTTTTAGATCATATTGACCTCGCGTTATTTGCTATTGATGAGGCACATTGTATATCTCAATGGGGACATGATTTTAGGCCAGAATACAGACAGCTTTCTCTATTACGCACACGTTATCCGAGTGTGCCTTGTATTGCTGTCACCGCAACAGCCGATGCCCCTACTCGCAAAGATATTGTGAATAGGCTCAGCCTGCACAAAACCTATCTTTCTGGCTTTGATAGACCCAATATCACCTATAATATTGCCATTAAGGATAATCCTCGCCAACAACTCTTACAGTTTCTAAAAACAAGAGATAAAAGCGAAAGTGGAATTGTCTATTGCCTTTCACGTCGTAAAGTCGAAGAGACAGCCATGTGGCTTTCTAATCAAGGGTATAATGCCCTGCCATATCATGCCCGCCTTGACAAAAATATTCGTGCGAAAAATCAAGAGAGTTTTATAAAAGATGAAAATGTTATAATAGTGGCGACCATTGCTTTTGGGATGGGAATTAATAAGCCTGATGTTAGGTTTGTGGTTCACCTTGATTTGCCAAAGAATATTGAAGCTTATTATCAAGAAACCGGTCGTGCGGGGCGTGATGGTTTGCCGTCTATAGCATGGATGGTCTATGGCTTGCAGGATTTGGTCTTACAACGACAAATGATTGAAGGATCTGAAAGCAATGAAGATCAAAAACATCTGGAACGACAAAAACTAAGTGCTTTTCTGGGGTTTTGTGAGACAGCAACGTGCAGACGACAGGTGCTATTGCATTATTTTGATGATCATTGTGAGGTCTGCAATAATTGTGATACCTGTCTTAATCCTCCAAAAACATTTGATGCCACCGTTGCTGTTCAAAAAATTATTTCCTGTGTTTATCGAACAGGCCAGAGGTTTGGGTCTGGCTATGTCATTGACATCTTGCTTGGCAAGGACAGTGAGCGTATCCAGAGTTTTGATCATCATAATCTAAGCACCTATGGCATAGGCAAAGAACACACTCAAAAAGAATGGCAAAGCCTTATCAGGCAAATTGTTGCACGTAACTTTCTATATGTTGATATGGAGTGCCATGGCGGATTGACAATCACAGATCAAGGGAAAGTGTTTCTAAAAAGCGGAGAGAATATACAGTTACGCTTAGAACCAAAAACCACAAATTCATCATCAAAGACATTAAATAAAACAGATCCTGCCATAAGTTTGGATAGCGCAGAAGATAAAGAGTTATTCGTAGAACTTAAAG
>JAJFGT010000129.1 GCA_021776015.1 Alphaproteobacteria bacterium | reverse complement strand
ACCATTAAATGTAAAAGCAGAAAACATGTAAGAAAATAGGCTCTCTTACAGCATCTCGAAACTCTATCAGAAAACCAAAGCTTGATTTATTAGGATTTTTATCCTATATTAAACTCATGATAGATGAGACCAAACACACACCCAGCCCCACACAAACAGATATGACATCGGCAAGTCTGACGCGTCTTATGGCGCCCATTGCCCTAAAATCCAACAGGGACAACGATCAAGAGGTGACCATTGCCGACATTGTGTCACCTGTTGGAAAATGCTCTGCATCATGACGGAGAGGGCAAAGAGCTTTTGTTTGAGCAGGCACAAACGCTCAATGCGATCTTCCACCGTATCTTGGAAAAAGGCATTGGCGGGAAAAGTATCCATGGCACACCCATGCCTGACTATGTCTCAGAGAGTTATGTTCACCTTGCCCTTAAGGCGCAAAGGCAATGCTCTATGACGGTTGATATTTTGAGCAAGATCAACACACGCGGGGCTTTTTGCCAAAATGGGCTAGCGCATCCCTCCTCTTCTTCTGGCTCTCCCCCTAGTGAAAATGACGAAACGAACTGAAGGATCCGAAAATGAGCACTAGAACAAGGGGATGGACACCAGCTCGACGGAAGAAACAAGCCGAAATCTGTCGCAGAACGAGCCCCTCGGATCACGCCACAGGTGCAAAAACGCTGGAGGGAAAGCGCAAGAGTGCTCAAAATGCGTGCAAACATGGGCGATTTTCACACGACATGATGCGCCTAGAAAGCCTGATGCAAAAACAACGCAGATTTTTAAAAATGATATATTGAATTCTGTAGACGTTTCCTATAAAACGTCACTAACCGAATAGGTTATAGGGGTATAGCTCAGTTGGTAGAGCGACGGTCTCCAAAACCGTAGGTCTGGAGTTCAAGTCTCCATGCCCCTGCCATTTCTTTTAGTATTTTCAGTGGCTTATATGTTTTACTTTTTTTCCATCACAATATCGGCAGTCTCAATATTATGTTTACGTAGGAACACCATCACTTGAAGTAAGTTATTCATTGAAACGTCTTTATCACCAATAATAATTACTTTCTTGCTCTCTTTAGCTTTAGCTTTTAGAGCTTCTTTAAATTTTATTTCGTCTTTATAAGCCACTTCGTTTATTTTCCATCCATTGTCATGGGGCAACAAAGTAATCGATAGCATATTAGGATCTTCAACCGCTTGCGTAACCTCTTCTGCATCCTCTGGTAAATTCAGATCTAATGCGTAAGGAACAGCATTTGCTGTTAGAAGAAAAAAGACAATCAACATAAACATTACATCTAACAAAGGTGTAAGATCAGGCAGTAAGTCAGAAACAATATGTCCGCGTTTTTCAGCAGGAATTTCAATCATGATAATTTGACACCCTCAAGCTTAACGCTTTCAGAATTTAAATGTCTTTGAAATAGCCCTAGACGTTTTTCAGCTATTCGTGTGTAAATAAAAGCTGCAAAAAGACATGGTAGAGCAATAGAAAGACCATAAGCAGTGGTCAACATGGCACTCCAAAGGCCATCAGCAATCATGCTTGGAACCACAGGGCCAGTTTGCCCTGCAATATCTTTAAAAGCCTTGATCATACCAAGAACAGTGCCTAGTAGTCCAAGCATAGGGCTTAAGATTGCCACAATACGTAGAAAGTGAATACCTTGTTCAAGCTGGATTTTAAGATCATTAAGCCGAAAAGACAAAAGTTCATCACGTACAACTTTACTTAAGGCTGCATTGTCTTTTAGCTCTTTCTCAAGTGCTTTAAAATTCTCTGAATCTTCTGGCTTTGGCAATCTCATGAAAAAAACTAGACGCTCAATAATAAGAGCTGCGCCTAAAAGAGAGAGGCCCAAAAGTGGGTAAAAAAGCAGGCCAATCTGCGTGAATGTTTCTAACATAATATTCCTTATCTATTGTATTTTAAATTCAATCGGTATTTCAACCCAACTGCGAACAGTACGACCATTTACAACATTTGGCTTAAACGTCCATTTTTTAACGGCTTTAATAGCAGCTTGGTTCAATAGAGCATATTTAGAAGGTTTATGGAGTTTTATTTCTTGGCGCGCGCCTGTCTCAGATATTAAAACATGCAACCAAACAACGCCCTCTTGATGCATTTTGAGTGAACGTTTTGGGTATTCAGGTTGAACACGTCGTCCTTTAAGATTTATCTCACTTACAACAGGTATGACATCCTCAATAGGCTTTGAAACTTTAATGGGCTCTTGTTGAATAGGTTGAGATATGGGCTGATGGGCTTGTTGTGGCTCAGGAGGAGACTCTATTTTATTAAGAGTTTCTGGTAAAGGCTTCTGAGCAACAGCGTTAGTCACTCTTTCTATAACAGGCTGTTTTTCAATCGGTGTAATAAAGCGAATACTAACACTAGTTGGAGGGCTAAATATATTTGCAGATATAATTTTTTGTGAAGCAGAAAAAGAAAGCCAGATAAAAATCAAAGCATGCACAACTATAGCCCCTGCTATGCCGAAACCTAACCGCCTTATATTTTCGTCAGCAAAAAAACTATTATCCACAAACATCATAAAAATTCTAATTGAGAATGATTTTCATTCTTGACACAAGGTTTTTCTTGCACAAAGAATGGCTAACTTTTATTGATACTCATTCGCATTTACAAGCAAAAAATTGGTGAAAAACAAAAAATGATGACCCGCATTAAGGCAACTCTTCTACTCACAACCATTCTAGCTGCCTCTCCTTTTTATAGTGCAACAGCTGAAGAGCCGTCTACTATGGATAGTCACACTAAAACTATCATGGAAAGAGTGATGGTCATCGGAAATGCCGAACGTGCACAAAACTTAACGGGTTCTGCTCAATTCATAGATAAAGAAATACTAGACCAGAATAATTATACGGATATCAATCGTGTCCTTCGTCAAGTGCCCGGTGTTAACATTCAAGAAGAAGAGGGTTACGGAAATCGTCCTAATATTGGGCTTCGCGGTGGACGCTCTGAACGTAGTGCGGATATTACCCTCATGGAAGATGGTATTTTAATCGCCCCTGCTCCCTATGCCGCCCCATCAGCTTATTATTTTCCTCGTGTTAACCGTATGGAAGCTGTTGAAGTTCGTAAAGGTTCGAGCACCATAAAATTTGGCCCTAGAACAACCAGTGGCGCAATCAATTTAATTTCTAGCTCTGTTCCAGAAACACAAGAAATTGAATCTTTGGTTGGATATGGAACAGATAATACAAAACGTCTTCAAGGACATTATGGGGATAGTGCCGCTTTTGGATCTGGTAACTTTGGTTTTGTCATCGATGCCAGTCACGATCAAACTGATGGTTTTAAAAAAATTGATATTGTTGGAGGTGACACTGGATATTCTATTCAAGACATCATGGGCAAAGTAAAAATAAGTACAGACCCCACTGCTAACATTTATCAATCAGTTGAGCTCAAAATAGGAGGCACAGAAGAAGACTCTGATGAAACTTATTTAGGATTAACACAGAATGATTTTGATGCTGATCCTTATCGTCGTTATGCTGCATCACAGGTAGATAACATGGATGCAACACACCGTCAGTACCATATTCGTCATTTTGTAGATTTTGGTAATTTTGATGCTACGACGACACTCTATCACAACCAATTTGCACGAAGTTGGTACAAACTGGATGACATTACAGTTGGTGGTGTAAGACAGAGTTTAGGGAATGCACTTACAATGCCTGCATTTCTTAGCGCATTACAGGGACAAACAAATTTAGATGGTAGTGGCGCTAATAATCTTACCGTTCGTGCGAATAATCGTGATTACTATGCGACAGGTGTTCAGACAGATTTAGCGACACAGTTTGATCTTGGACAAACTCAACACCAATTCGAATTTGGTGCACGCTATCATTACGATAAAGAAGATCGTTTCCAGCATGAAGATTTATACGCCATTACAAACGGTGTAATGGCATTAGCAAGTTCAGGCGCGCCTGGTTCTAACGCTAACCGTCACGGAACAGCTAAAGCAACTGCATTCTATGCTCAAAATGAAATAAGCTACGCTAATTGGACGTTTGTGCCTGGCGTACGATACGAATATATAGATTTGAAACGAGAAGATTTTAATAACAGTACTATCCGCGAAAATACCGTTGATGAAATTGTTCCTGGTATTGGAATTGGCTATGCTTTTACGGATGAAATGAGTGTCTTTGGAGGTGTTCATAAGGGATTTGCCCCACCATCACCAAGTAGTACAAATGATGACAACGAAGAAAGTATTAATTACGAGCTTGGTGGTCGCTATAATGGCAATATTTTCAATACCGAGCTTGTTGGTTTTTTCAACGACTACTCAAATCTTTTAGGTGAATGTACACTTTCATCAGGCTGTACAGGTGGAGCCACAGGCGATCAGTTCAATGCAGGAGAAGTCGACGCTTATGGAGTGGAATTTTCACTTGGTTATGATGCCGCGACAGCATTCCCCAGTATTTCTAAGAATATAAGCTTACCGATTAATTTCAACTATACTTATACCAATGCTGAATTCCAAAATACTTTTGTTAGTGGCTTTGATGAATGGGGTAACGTCAGTGCTGGAGACGAACTTCCCTATATTCCCATGCATCAATTCTATATCTCTGCTGGCGTTGTTGTTTCTAAATGGGAAATGCATGTAGCCGGTAAATATGTTGATGAAATGCGCACTCAAGCAGGAAGCGGTTCTATTCCTACTGGGCAAGGTACAGACAAGCATTTTATTGTTGATGTCGCTGGAGAATATGAGGTACTTGATAATACAAGACTATTCTTCACTGCAGATAATATTTTTGATACGGAATATGTTGCTGCCAGAAGACCCGCAGGCGCACGACCAGGAAAACCTATGACAGCTTTGGCAGGAATTAAAGTTGAATTTTAACTGTATAAACGGATCTAAACAAAGCTTAATAGATTTAAAGTCTCTATCCCCCTCCTATTCTTGATAATCATCCGCCTCTAGGAACAAATTAAAACCTTGTGATTTCTTTCCTCAACGTTCATAAAAGTTTTCATGAAAGATAATTATGATGTAATTATTGCTGGAGCTGGTGCGGCAGGTCTGATGTGTGCGATTGAAGCAGGCAAGCGTGGCCGGCGGGTTCTCTTACTAGATCACTCCAAAAAAATAGGTGAAAAAATTCGGATTTCTGGTGGTGGACGTTGCAATTTTACAAATATACATACGAACTCAACGCACTATCTCTCTCATAACGCACATTTTTCTAAGTCAGCATTAAAGCAATATACGCAAGAAGACTTCATAGAACTTGTTAAATCTCACGGCATCGCTTTCCATGAAAAAACATTGGGACAACTTTTTTGCGATGAAAGCGCCACGCAAATCATTGATATGCTCTTGCAAGAATGCGCTGCTGCGGGCGTAGAAATCTTACTGGAAACAGCAATACACAAGATTGAAGCGGGATATCAGATCACAACCGATAAAGGTCCGATTAGATCACAGTCTTTGGTGATTGCGACGGGTGGACTTTCAATCCCAAAAATCGGCGCCACAAAATTTGGATATGACGTGGCACGACAATTTGGACTCAATGTTATTGAAACACGCGCAGGCCTTGTCCCTCTTACATTTCAAAATACACTTTTAGAACAGTGCAAGGCACTCAGTGGATTGTCTCTTGCCTCAACCGTAAGCTGTGGAGAAAC
>JAJFGT010000128.1 GCA_021776015.1 Alphaproteobacteria bacterium | reverse complement strand
ATACTTGTTTTTTTAATTTTTTAATATCTTCTTCTTTTAAATTCCCTGATATATTGCGTTCTTTTAGAATTTTTTCTATTTCTTTCGCTGTAGCATTCTCCTCTTCTGAGGACTGTGCCCATGCGGACGGTACTGTAGAATAGAAAATAATTATCAACAAAAAAATAATGCGCATATCGAAGACCTTTTTAAGTTAGTTTTTACTCAGTATGGTCTAATTTATTCAAAATTCAATATAATACAAGTGTGAGCTAGCGGAGGTTCATTAAGAAAATAACAGCCATATGTTTGCACATTAAGTCTGTGCACTGGTGTTTCAGTGCTATAGGTGAGCTATGGTACAAATCTCAAAGGAGATCACGATGTCTGAGACCAAGATTGATGTTGAAACAATGGGGCGTTTGGCGGGGGCTTTATCCTTTATCGTTGCGCCCGATAACCCTGCTGTAGTCGCAATGCGCGCTGCGGTGGAGAGTGGTGATCCCAAAGACATAAAACACGCGCGCACGTTGTTCCTGCGGGTGAATGCCTCGCATCGGAATGCGGCACTTGCCATGCTTGCTGATGATGATTAGAGGGGTATGTCGTAATTTTCTCATGATCCATATGAGATAATTTTTAGCGATAAATCTTCCACCAGAATAGTTCTCTATCAAACCAGTTGCCTTTGGGAAGTGTTTCTTTCGCAAGCCGTGCTTGATCCATGAATTTCTTCCAGTCATGAGTTAGGTTTTCTCCATTCACAGCAGCAAATGTTATCTGTATCGTATTGGGGGAGCGGGGCGCGCCTTCTATTGTAAAATGGACGCCGTTGTGGCTTTGTTTTTTGACTGAATCAAGGTGTCTGGCAACATTTGTAAACGCCATTGATAGGGGAGGTTGGTGATCAAATGAGTCAACTGGGGTTAATCTCGTGCCATCTGTTCTGCAATAAGCGTTGCTCCCTTTATCTATTTTATATTGATCGTGGGGAATGTGAATGGTTGTTGGCTTATCCCCAAACAGAATCGCTTTGTAGTATGCTCTGTGGTCACGTCCTTTGCTGTTGTGTATTTCGAAGACATCACAAAGCTCACCAAATTCTACCAGAGGCAAAGGACGGGGGATATGGCTTGGAGATAGCTCTCTTTTTATGACAGAAAGATTATTCATAGAGGAATTTATGGCAGGATAAAATATATATGTCAACGCAGATTATATGCTCTCTGTATGAGAGAGAATATAAGATTAAGCCGCAATAATCCCGTGGCACTGTTTGTATTTCTTGCCTGATCCGCAAGGGCAGGGGGTGTTTCGTCCCACTTTTGACCATGTGGCAGGGTCGCCCTGATCAAACTCATGCCGAAAAGGAATAGGGGCTGAGCCTGAAGAGTCATCTGTGTCTCCCTCTTGAGAGAAGGGGTTTCTGCCGAGTGCAGGATCAACGCGTCCTTTTTGAATCTTTTGTTGAATACGTTGTGCTTCCATCATGGCCATCAATGTTTGCTCATCAAAATTAACCTCAACATGACTGAGGTCGTGAACAATGGCTTTTCTCATGGAATCGAGCATATTTTCGAAGTGCATAAAAGCTTCTGTCTTATATTCATTTAAAGGGTCTTTTTGTGCAAGGGCACGCAAATTGATCCCTTGACGGAGATGGTCAAGATTATAGAGATGTTCTTTCCAATTTTGATCAAGCGTTTGAAGAAGCATTGATTTTTGAATACGTTGAAAAAGATCTCCGCCTTTTTTGAATTTCTCTTCCATCTTTTTGTCAGAGGCATCCATGATACGATCTATGATTTCTTCATCTGCAATCCCTTCTTCCTTTGCCCAATCAGGGACAGGAAGGTCTAGGTTCAGCGTATGGGCAACATCAACCTTAAGGGTATCAACAGCCCATTGATCAGGGTAAGCTTTTTCTGGAATACTGGCTGCGACCATATCTTCAATGGCTTCGTGACGCATGTCTGTGACAAGGTCTGTGATATCGTTGGAGCCCATAATTTCTCGACGTTGATCGTAGATCACTTTTCGTTGATCATTCATGACGTTATCGAATTTTAAAAGAGTCTTCCGAATTTCGAAGTTTTGTTGTTCAACACGCGCTTGAGCCCGTTGAAGCGCTTTTGTAAGCCATGGGTGGGCGAGGGCTTCTCCCTCTTTGAGACCGATGGATTTACTTCTAAGAACTGTTTCCAAGGCATCTGGAGAGAAGATGCGCATCAAATCATCTTGTGTCGAGAGAAAGAAAATAGTTTCCCCAGGATCCCCTTGACGTCCAGAACGTCCACGGAGCTGGTTATCAACACGACGTGACTCATGGCGTTCTGTCCCTACGATATAGAGTCCTCCTGCGGCTTTAACAATTTCACGCGCGGCTTCTATCTCTGCTTTTATTTTAGAGATAAGACGCTCTTTCTCCTGTTCAGGGAGATCGGGAGAGACTTCTTCAGAAATCCTCATGTCCAGATTTCCTCCAAGCTGAATATCTGTTCCTCGTCCCGCCATGTTCGTTGCAATTGTCACAGCTCCTGGTTGTCCTGCTTGAGCAATGATCTGTGATTCTTGCTCATGGTGACGGGCATTCAATACTTGATGCTGAATTTTTAATTTCTTGAGCTGAGTAGAAAGGATTTCTGATTTCTCAATGGAAACCGTTCCGATCAAAACAGGTTGTTGTCTATCTTGACATTCTTTGACCAGAATGGCGATTGTCGAGACTTTTTCTTCGAAAGAACGATAAATTTTGTCATCATTATCAATCCGTGCAATATCGACATTGGTTGGGATTTCAACAACACCAAGCCCATAAATTTCCATGAATTCTGTGGCTTCTGTAAGGGCTGTCCCCGTCATACCTGAGAGTTTTGGGTACATCCGAAAATAATTCTGGAAGGTGATAGAGGCAAGTGTTTGGTTCTCATTTTGAACGTCTACATTCTCTTTGGCCTCAATGGCTTGGTGAAGTCCTTCAGAAAGGCGTCGGCCCTCCATCATACGTCCTGTAAATTCATCAATCAGAATGACTTTGCCTTCTTTGACAATATAGTCTGTGTCGTGGGCAAACATTTTATGGGCGCGCAGGGCTTGGTTGGCATGATGAACAAGGGAGATGTTTTGAGGGTCGTACAATTCTCCTTCTGTCAGAATAGAATATTCTTTAAGGAGTTCTTCAATATGCTCCACACCACTATCTGTGAATGTGATCGTACGCATCTTCTCATCTAAATCATAATCGTCTTCAGAAAGGTCAGGGATTAATTTATCAACTTTTTTATAAAGTCCTACATCGCTCTCAGAGGGACCTGATATAATAAGAGGTGTTCGCGCTTCATCAATTAGAATGGAATCCACTTCATCGATGATGGCAAAGTGAAAAGGGCGCTGAACCATATCTTGAAGACTGTATTTCATATTGTCTCTGAGATAATCAAAGCCAAATTCATTATTTGTTCCATAGGTGATATCTGATCCATAGGCTTCTTTTCGGCCGATATCATCTGTATCGCCGATGATACAACCAACAGATAGCCCTAAGAAATTATAAATGGCAGACATCCATTTAGCATCTCGTTGAGCAAGATAGTCATTGACCGTTACGATATGGACACCTTTTCCAGAGAGAGCATTCAGATAGACAGGGAGTGTTGCAACAAGGGTTTTTCCTTCCCCTGTGCGCATTTCAGATATTTGCCCATTATTTAGAACAAGGCCCCCTAAAAGCTGTACATCAAAGGGACGAAGACCCAAGGTTCTTTTGGAGGCTTCACGAACAGTTGCAAACGCTTCGTGGAGAATGTCTGCCTCTGTTTCCCCATTTGTAAGGCGTTTTTTGAATTCTTCTGTTTTATGTTGAAGGTCTGAATCAGAGAGTTTTTCAAACTCGGATTCTAGGGCATTAATAGCTTTTACATCCTCATTAAATTTTTTGAGTGTTCGCTCATTACTTGAGCCAAATAGTTTTGTCGCGAGATTTAAAAGCATTGTTCCATCCAAATTGTAAAATAATCACACTCATATAAGCCATATGCTCGGGGTAGGTCAATGTTATTGAAGCAAATTAAGTGCAATAAGGGTGTAAAAACTATTGCATGATGTGTGTTGTTGTGTATGAATCCCTTTTATATCTATTTTTTTATTACTTTATATTGAAGGACATTCGCTATGAGCAAAGATAAAACAGAAGACAATAAAACTGAAGAAACAGGAGGCACATGTTGTTCTCCAGATTCAAAAAATAAAACAGAGGGAGAATCTTGTTCTACAGGATCTTGCTGTAAGAAATCACCTTTTGTTATTTTAGCTGTTGTTATCATTCTAACGCTGGCTATAGGAGGATACATTTCTTCAAAATCATCGACTGATGGCGTAACAGCATCTGAAGAAGCTCTTAATATAACACCTTCATCTGGAGAAGAAGCAGAAAGTGATGTTGTCCTAAGTGATGGAATCAATAGAGAGATTGTTATTGCTAGAGTGGATGGAGAAGCTATTAAGATTTCTGAAGCTTTAGATTTTATTGACAGTATTCCTCAGCTTAAAGGACAGCCGCTTGATGGTATTTTCCC
>JAJFGT010000127.1 GCA_021776015.1 Alphaproteobacteria bacterium | reverse complement strand
CTAAAGAGCGGAGCGGTGTTAAGTCCTCCCTCAACCAAGCCATCAACCTTTGGGACAATCCTTTAATTGATGCGGCAACATCAGCAACCGATTTTAAGATTGAAGATCTTCGAAAAGATAAAATATCAATTTATGTGGGTGTATTAACAGGGCAGATTGAAACATTAACCCCCCTGCTCCGCATTTTCTTTGAGCAAATTATTACTAAACTCTCCATGAAGGAACCTGACGAGAGTGAACCACATAAGGTTTTAATGCTGCTCGATGAATTTCACATGCTTGGCCGCATTGATTCCATGACGACCGCATTTACACTGCTGGCTGGCTATAATGTTCGCGTAATGGCTGTGGTTCAGTCATTAAATTGGCTCGACGTTACCTATGATCGTGACAAAAGAAACGGAATTTTATCCTGTTGCGCCCATCAAATATTTTTTGCAACCAATGATCTTGCAACGGCGCAGTATGTATCTGAATCCTGTGGTAATCAAACGATTGACGCCGTATCTAAATCAAAACGAAAATCCATGAAATATGAAGCTCCAACTCATAATACATCACAACGTGGAACGCCACTTATCGCAAAGCATGAAATGAGGGATTTTAATACAGGCGAGCAAATTATTCTTGTTGAAGGATCACAACCCATTAAATGTAAGAAAATTGAATATTTCAAAGACAAAACTTTCAAAAATAGAGAATTGCCTCCTCCGGCAGTTCCAGAACTTATAATCAGCGATAATGCCATTCCGTATTTTGACATTCAATCTGAGAAATACCCAAATGGCCAAGAGAAAGATCCTAATCAGACGGAAATTGATTACAACCCTCCCAGAGAGCTGACAGACGATATTCCCGATGTTGATCAGAATAATGATGAAATAGGCGTAATAGAACGCCTTTCTGATAATCTTAAATAGATTACTTTTTTACACAGTATCGGCCAGGGTATATTTGTTCATTGTCTTAATAAAATTCTGCGTAGATTCATACAGATAATGTTTGAGCTGACACGACTCTGTAATACGGCACGTATTGGTTTGAGCATCAAAACACTCCACCATATTCATATTTGGTTCAAGTTCAACAATCAGGTCACCCAAGCGCAGTTTGATAGAACCTTCTGCAATTCTAATGCCGCCCCCCTTACCTTTGATTGTTTCAATATACTTAAGCTGTGACAAGCGGTGTACCACCTTCACCAAATGATTACGAGATATGCCGTGGTATTCCGCAATCTCCTTAACACTTACCAACTCTTCCGAGTGCGCAGCAAGATACATTAATGTGCGTAAACCATAATCTGTAAAAGATGTTAATTGCATATTGTGACTATAAAACAGGGTTGCAAATTTTTCATGACAATTATAACATATATTTTAAATACATATTATGAAAGGTTTCTATCATGCTCTCTCAACAAACTATCGATATTGTCAAATCAACCGCACCGATTTTAGATGAACACGGCGAGACGCTGACCAAACATTTTTATAAGCGCATGTTCACCCATAACCCAGAGGTTGCACCATTCTTCAATCCAGCAAATCAGGCGGGCGGAACGCAACAACGCGCACTAGCGGCGGCGATTTGCGCTTATGCGGCAAATATCGACAATTTAGAAGTCTTAGGCGGAGCAGTTGAATTGATAGCTCATAAACATGCCTCTCTTATGATTAAGCCAGAGCATTATCCAATTGTTGGTGAAAACCTGCTGGCCTCTATTCGTGAGGTTTTAGGCGAGGGCGCCACAGATGATGTCATCAATGCATGGGGTGAAGCTTATGGTTTTTTGGCTGATATTATGATTGCTCGCGAAAAACAGCTTTATAAAGAAAACGCAGAAAAGTCCGGTGGCTGGGATGGTTTTAGAGCCTTTAAAATTGATCGCAAAGAAAAAGAAAGCAGTATTATTACGTCTTTTTATCTTAAACCACAGGACGGTGGTGCATTGCCTGAATATATGCCAGGCCAGTATATCACCGTGAGAATGCCTACAAAGGATGGTTCTACCACAATGCGAAATTACAGTTTATCCGATATGCCAGGACAAGATTATTTTCGCATAAGTGTTAAAAAGGAAACTGGCGCAAAGGCCGACACGCCCAACGGTTACGTCTCAAATCTATTACATGATGAAAAGAATGAGGGAGATATTATTGAAATCGCCCCACCATGTGGAGAGTTTTTCCTCAATATTAATGATCGCCATGAGCGTCCGCTAATTTTATTGGCAGCCGGTATCGGCATTACACCTATATTAAGTATTTTAAAATCGACGCTTAATGCTAGGCAAGATCGTGAAATTATTTTCGTTCATGGATGCCTAAATGAAGAGGTTCAGCCATTTAAAGCAGCAATCGACGAATTGACGGAAAAGCATGCCAATCTCACAACACATTATCGTTATAGCGATCCTGAAAATGATGACGCTAAACGACATGGAAACTGTTCAACCGGATTAGTTGACGCAAAACTGATCGAATCATTCGTCCCCAACCGTCATGCCGATTATTATTTCTGTGGCCCTAAACCCTTTATGGTAGGCATCTATCAAGATTTACTCAAATGGGGCATCCCTGCATCACAGGTTCATTTTGAATTTTTTGGACCTCAGGAAGAACTGACAAAAGCAGCCTAAATCATATACGAAATTTGCGATATTTGAGGCTTAGGTATTGTGTCCCATAAAACTAACAAAAAAAACGATACGGTTAATGAGGCAACAATAAAGCTGTTGGTTGATAGTTTTTATAACAAAATACGCAGAGATAAAGATTTGGCTCCCATATTTGAAGATAGCATCGGCACAACAAATGAAATGTGGAAACCCCATTTAGAACGCATGTATCTATTTTGGTCCTCTATTATGCTTAGCAGTGGCAGTTATCATGGAAATCCCATGCAAAAACATAAAAGCATTCCAAGCTTTCAACCGGAGCTATTTGATCGTTGGCTAGCCTTATTTGAAGAGACAGCAAGAGAACTGCACACCAATAACGTGGCTGAAATTTATGTTGAGAGGAGCAAACGCATTGCTAAAAGCCTAAAACTTGCTCTCTATTATAAACCAGAAAGAAAAAACCAATGAAAGAATTACCTAATAACATCACAGCACTTCGCTCCACCACCATATTTACAGAAAAGACTATTCCAGCAGCACTACTGAAAGATCACTCAACAGCAGCAGGTACATGGGGTTTGATCCAAGTCAAAAAAGGAAAACTTGAATACACTATTGGTAAAGATGAAATTTATATTTTGGAACCTGGGAAAAATGGCGTTGTTGAGCCAACTGTTGTGCATCATGTTAAACCACTTGGAGAAGTCGAATTTAAGGTGCAATTCTACAAATAATGGCAACCTTCGAATAATCGGTTGCTAAAAATCACCTTAAATAGATTGCCAAATCCACATACCAATTAATCCGAGAGCGCCCCAGAATATCGCCATAAAGAAGGCAACACGAATAAAGATGCCTAGTGCGCCAAGAACACCGCCAACAATAATGGATGGAACAATAGTAGCCGTAAACCTTGCCCATTTTGGCCATTCATCGGGAATAAACTCTTGAAGATTATAACCAGTAAAGCCGGCAGCAATGATAAAGACCCAGAAGCTCCAGACGTTAATAGCGTGAACTTCGTATTCTTCTTCATCCATAAAATCATCGCCAACGCGTCTGTATGCCATGATTAGACCTCCTAATCCCGATCAGACAGAGGTTTTAGCTCGCCCATACCGCGCACGATGGTTTCCATGAAGGAATCCAGACGGGCATTCGCTTCGACCTCTTTCGGGGTTTTATCATCTTCCGGAATGGAAGGATGGTGCATGAAAAACTCATGTGTAAATTTCAAGATCAACTCTTGGATAAAAGCCATATCTCTTGCGCTTTTTTTACGGTGTGATGCAAGAGACGCAGAGAATTGGTTATAGAGTTTCACCAAATCAGCATCCCGATCATTGCGATGTTCAGGAAACATGGCATAGCGAAGCCCATCATTGGTAATCGCTGATACATTGGGATTATGAGAGGCTTTCATTTGCTTTTCTAGTGCTTCCCATACATCTTCGTCAAAATAGACTGTTTTTTGGACACGTTTTGCTTTTGCCATTTTTATAGTTCTCTTTCTTGATCTTTATCGCTTGCGGGCGCCTGTTCCTGTTGTTTGGCTTGTTCTGCTGCTTTCATCTGGAATGTGCCGCGGTCAAGTTCATTAAATATGATTTTTGACCCCTTCTCTATCTCCGGCGCTTTATCCAATCGAGCCATTTGCAAATCCTTGCCTTGCATCACAACAGCCCATTTACCACTTTCAAGCTCTGTATGGCCAAGATAGGTATATTCTTTATTAGCCGCGACTTTTTGAGCATTAAACTCTAAGCCTGCTTTTGTGGCTAAGAATTTACCTTCCTGATGCACTTCCATCACTGTTAGATCGCGTAAAGCAGTCTTTCTGAGCGCAAAATCACCATTGGACTGAATAAGCGCAAAATTGTTCTTCACAAGCCAGTCTTGACGTTTTTCCAACGCTTTTTCTAAATTCTCATCACTTTGAGCAATGCCTGATTTTGATCGAGAACGCGCATACAGTTCTTTATCAAGCCATGTTTTCTTAGCCGCATCGGTTAAATCTTCTGGCGCATGGGCAGATAAAATATCCAGTTTTGGATAGAAACGCTTTTTCTCACGCGCATTGATTTTGGCGGATATTTCCGCACCTTGTTTTATAACATCTTCTGGCACTTTATATCTCCCCTGCCCCATATTAAGGGCGGCATCATTTTGCTCTAAGGTTTCAATGCGTTTGATATGTGAGGCCAAATATCCCTCTCTGGCATCTTCTTCGATGTAATTCTGCTCTTTTTCGATATAAAGGCGATGCTTTTCAATATCGTAAATCCCATCATTTTGGCGTGCAATCAGTTTGATATTGTAATCTGCACGACCGCTAGACTGATCGAATGGCCGCACACGTATTAAAGCACCCTTATCTAATTTCTCGTAATTGAATGGCTCACCAACTGGCACATAATGTTTTCCGCCGCCGAGAGCTTCAACAACAATATATTTTTTATCAGTTAATTCATCAGCTGGCCCTCTATCAAGAACGCGCCCCTCTACGGTTGCCCCCTCGCCCGCTTTGAGTGAATACACCTCCAAATCATCAAGCTCTCCATCCAATCTATTATAAAGCTGCTTAATAACATCATTACGTGTGGCTATCTTATAGAGAACATCTTGATAATCTTCCTTCAATGTAAAGACACCCGGAGGATCTTCTTTTGCCAATCCTGCTGTTTGAAGATAGCGCAAACGCCCTTTCAATGAGGCTTCATAATGAGCAGATTTATCGAAGTTATTCTCTTTGCGAACATCAACAACACGCTCTTCATTGGCCTGTTTTTCGATGAAACGATCCAAAGAAGTGACCCTTAAAGCATCAACTTCCTTCTCAATAGATTTCTGAATATCATCTAAACTACGCTCACCCAAAAGCTCTGTTGCAATTTCTTGAGCGCGTGCACGAATACCAAAAGCAATGTAATCTCGCCCTATAACCAGATCTTCGCCGCGAGCATCTTTACCCCGAATTATGACATGGGCATGAGTGTCATCAGTGTCATAATGAACGGCTCCGACCCACTCTAATTTGGTTTTTAAATCACGCTCAACCCGCTTCATAACCTTACGAACATAGCCCTGAAAATCTTCGATATCTTCGCCGCGCTCCGGGGAGATAATCATCCGAAAGTGATGGCGGTCATTCTTACATAATTCAAAGAAATCTTGGCGGGTTAAAGACTCGTTTTCACCATCAAAGAGGAATGCTTGCTCGCCATCCTTACCGGCTTTTTTACGGCTAATGTAATGGATGTGATGATAGAGATTTTGGCCGCCGCTGCCTGCACCGACCCCTACTCCTTTTGTCTTGTTTTTAACGGGATTGATCTTCACCACTACGCGCTGCGCTGATGCCATTCCTGCAAATGAGTTGCCGCGTAAGATACCATTCCGGCGTTTAATCCTCGATGGCCCTGATGATCTATGGCCATGACGATTGAGCTTTTTGAAGAAGGCTTTTCTTGGGCTATCTCTGGTCACAACTAGAGAACGGGCAGCTTCGATGCCGCCTGTATCTTCCTCATTATTGAGCCTGTCTAAGAACATTCTTTTTGCCTTTTCTTGTCGCAAAGCCCTGCCTGTTTGCAGAGAAAATACGGAACTATCTACTCTCTCACTATATAACTTAAATAAACTTATTGCAACTAATTTAAACTTACAAATAACACAACAATAACAATAAGTTCATATAAATTTAATTTATATCTTTTATCTTGTATTAATATTATTATCTCTACCACGTACAATACAATCCATCTTTATCACTATCTATCCTCTATCGCCCTTCCACGCTTTTCCGTTTTCAAATCTATGTAACTAGCGGCAATGAACGCACAAAAAAACTCTGACCTTTGAGAGCCAGAGTTTCATTTGCGATAAGAAAAAAGCCCCTCATTGCAAGGGGCTTGGTTCGTTAGTCTTGGCGAGACCAGATAAGAATATATTGATCGTCTTTTTGAACCAGGTTGGCGTAAATCGGATTTGGAAATTCCGGTGCGTCAATCTGTACGGAGACATAAGAATTTTGATTATCGCTAATCTTATTCCATCCCGCCCCTGCTTCGAAGCTACCGATTTTTGCTCTGAAATCAGGCTTGTTATCGTTGGCATCTAGATCGCCGATTGGCTGTAATTTGAGGTGGACATTTAGGGTCGCTGTTTTCAACTTTCCTTCAAAACTTCCATTCTCTTGCTTTTTCATATTTGCTATAATTGACATTGTATTTTCCTTTTAATTTTAGTCTTAGAACAACACCTTGTTGCTCTTTCTTATGGCGTAAAAATTCACTGGCCGCGTTCGACGCGTCACAGAGTAAATTTGTTTTCCGCGAGGAATTTATTGCCTTAGCAATAAAGGGGAAATTTATTCTTGACGCATAGGCGAAGGCAGGTCAGTTAAATTAGCCAATCTAGAAAGGCATAAGGCTGTTTGGGCGGTAAATTATTAAACGGCAAATGCTTTAGGGTAATTTCTTGTATGACATAACAAATGGTGGTTTTTAACAAGGTGCGCGTCCCTATTCTCCTCATATAAAAAAAGCCACACTAGCAACGATCACCAGCATGACTTTTTAAAATAGGTAATTAATAAGAACCGGCAGGAATAGATTTTAAGCGGCCTCTTCTGTCTGCGTATCAGTGCCGAGCCATTCACGACCCTTTGCAGCCGTCTTATTAAAAAGAGCCCAATCTTCATCATTTTTGAACGTCAAATGAACCGTTCCCTTCATGAAGAATTTTATATCGAAAAATCGGCTCTCGGTCAGATTATCAAAAGGGCTGTGAATATCGCGCCCCAAAATATCAAACTTGCGCTTTAGCGCCTGCCCTATCGTTTCACAAGATTCAAACGGGCGGCCTGTCATAAAGCATAAAACACGATCCAAATCATTATAGATATCCATTGAATGCCCCCACCTCATATTAAAGTTTCTGCTCCATTTATGGTCAAACTCACAGCCATAGGGGAAGATAATCTTCTTATTGATTTTATAGTTATCGTTGCTTTTCCAGCCCTCACTATGATTGCTATTGCCTTTGTAATATCGGCATAACTCATCAAAGACATTGGCAACCGATTGTTCAAACAGCTTTTGGCGTTGCGCGAACACATTTTGGAGCGTGCCTTTAATATTTTCCTTGGTAAATGGGATATTTCCGTTTCTATCAACATCGCGTAAAAGCTCGTCGCGCTGTTTTCTATCAAGATGTTTGTGAAACTCCATCTTAGAAAACACCTCATGCCATGCCGTATTGCGGTGCTTTTTAATAAAAGCGGCTTTAGCAGAATTAATATTCTTGGTTGCCATACCCAAAATCGAGGATAAATCGCTTTGATAAATCGTCACATTATTGGCATCCATATAGCTTTGGGCTTTGCGAATATGCTGAAACGCCTTGAACATATGGGCATTCGCTTCATCATAAAAATGTTGCATATTGCCCAAGCGGTCAATAACGGCGGGAATATTAGAGGTGTCTATATCATCATTTACGGCGCGTTCTTGTTTGTCGCTCTCCCATAAATCAAAGGTATCGTCTTCGGCTTCTTTTATCAGATACACTAACGCAACATTTACACCCGTTTTGCGCTCTGCGGTCGCAAAACAATCACCCAAATATTCAACCTCTCCATGCGCTTCAATAATTTCAGCCAAGAGTTTGCGGGTTTTGGTATGAGGGTTCTTAATTGTTTCTGCGTTCAGCAAGCAAACAATTTCACCCGAATACAGAAAATTCCACGCTTTTAATAAATGCTCGTCCCCATTGGAAAAGGGCGGGTTCATTAAAATTGCGTCATAATAGCAAACCCCGTCATAGCTTAAAAAATCATGCCCCACGATTGGAAAATCTTTATCGCGCAAAACCGCGCATAATTCTGGGGAATTTTCAACGCAATCAATCGACGCGGAGCGTCTTGATTGCCGCATAAATTCTGCAATATCGCCCTTACCTGCGCTTGGTTCTAAAAAATGCTCTGCCGAATTAGAAATTTTAGAAAGCATGGTTTTAATAACGGCTTGAGGGGTTGGAAAAAATTCGTCTGTAAACATGGCTGAAAATCCTTTTAATTTTTAAGAGAAGTGAAGCCACGCGCTAGGCTTTAGCGCGTGGCTTTGGGGGTTAAGCGGCTAATGGCTCGTCCTGTTCATCATCTTCTTGAGGCTCGTCTGCGACTTGCGAGGGTGTGTCAGGGTCAATGGCAGGAAATTGCATAGCCTCTGGAATCCAGAATTGGGCTTTCAATTCATCAGCGCTTGGTGATTCAAGGGTGAGGACATGGGTAAAATGTTTTGCCATTGAGTCCACCAATTCGCCTTTTTTGTACCCTTGTCCGTTGCCGAACTTCAAAGAACACCCTGCATCTTGAATAATGCCTTGTAGCTGTTCTTTGTTACGTCTTTTCAAAAACGCTTCATCAGGTCGCCAAGCCCCTCGCATATCAACTTTCAAAGCAGTTGCAACATGGTTTGTAATGCTGTCTTCATACGTATCAAGCGTATCAAGATAACTCACGCCAAATTCCAAGGATTCCAATGTCAGGGCGATATCTTCAAGCTGTTCATCGGATAGAGATTGAACGGCGTAATAAGCGCATTTAACATCATATTGGAATAGATATTTCAAATCGCTCCAAGTGGCGTCTTCATCCTCTTTGCCGAAATATCCCAAAAGAACACGCGCCTTTGCATTGATTGCGTCTAGTGCAGGGGAATGTGTTGCCCCATCATCAAAATAGCGTAGGCAAGGATGATCTTGGAAAGTGGCTAATTTCTTAGCAACCAAGATTTCTTTGGCTTTGCGCGGATTACTAATAATCGCATTTTGAACGGCAACGCACTTGTGCATATTCATATAACGCACTAACGGCTTGCCATAGGTGGCTTTTGGTTTGGGTTTCAGGGCAACCACATTGGATTCATCAATTTCTGGTTTGATAAGTCCTTTGTGAATTTCCACTTCACCATTGGGGCGCAAATTAACGATAACGCCCCCTGCCCCTTCATCATCGGCTTTCTCATACTGCCATGAAGAAAAATAGCCTTCTTCAAGTTCTGCCCAATCATGGCTTTGGCTAAATTCATCAACCAATTTTTCAGCGGCTTGTTTTTGCAATTCATCAAATTGCTCACGGTCATTGAAATATGTAGTTTTGTCTTCTGCCAAAAGGTCAGACGTATAATCACCCTCATAAAGTGCGGTATCGAAGAGTGCCAAAGCGACATTGGGTTTTTCATCAATGAGCGCGTCTTTAATATCCTCAACGCTGTCACACCATCCATTCAAGGTTTGTTTGAGAACGCGAGTTTGTTCCTCATGTGAACCAAGCGCAAAACTTTCAGCTTGTGCCAGTGTCAACTCGCCTGTTGTAAAGGCTTGTGTGACCTCGATGCTTAATTCCAAAAGCATTAAACGTCTGCGAATGGTGCTAACGGCTAATCCTGTTTGGCTTGTGATATTGTCCAGTGTTTCACCGTCCTTAATCAATGATGCAATGGCGTTTGCCTCTTCCAAGGGGCTTAGATTTTCACGTTGAACATTTTCGACTGTTGCCATACGAAGAATTTCTTCTTCTGTGAGGTCGTCTTTGATTTCGACTTTTACCGGAAAATTCGCGTCAATATCGCCGCGCTCTAAAAGCAGGTTCAATGCACGAAAACGGCGTTCACCACAAATAATACTGTGTTTGGCGCGTTTGGTTTTCGGGGCTTGAACAATGAGATTTTGCAATAAGCCATCTGTTAAAATGGACTGTGCTAATCCTTCGATTGATTGTTCATCAAAATCCTTTCTGGGATTGTCCTTTGAGGTTTTGATTTGGTTTAGTTTTAAAGTTTGAGTAGTCATAGTATCAGCTCCTTTTTTGCTGTTGGTTGGTTTAAAAAGTGGGTTAAGCCGCGATTGGCTCTTGCTCCTCGTAAAACGCGGTTGCGTCTTCTATAAGTTGCCCCATGTGTTCCAAAGCGTTTTCATGTGCGCTTTGAATTGCTTTTTCGGTCACGCGCTTACACGGTGTTGGTGCAATGCCTGACTTGAAAAAATCTTGAAAAATGACGGTGGTTTCGGTTGCATATCCGTTCGCGCCTTTGCGAATACAAACGCTTGCGCTTGCGGATAAGCCCCCTCTTACTTTGGCAGTTCGCAATTTTAAAATGCGTGTACCTTCATCTGTTTCGCCTAAAACGGCCTCGCTTGTGGCTTGCCATCCGTCATAGCCTTTTGAAATGTGTGTTTGATACGTCATGTTTTTAGTTCCTTTTCTGGTTGGTTGATTAAAGTCTGATTGGTGTTCCTAGACGCTCCACGCTTAGGATTGCGGAGCGTGGGCAAGCTTCCGAATCCATAACAATCTGTATGGCTGTTTCCTCGTCTTTGGCGGGGGTTTGGATTGTGATTTGTGTAGTTCTGATTTTGAACGGGTAAACCTGCATGATGATTTCCCCCTTAATATTCGCTTGTCAGAAGCAAGACATTGTTCTGAAAATAAAAGCGGATTTGGGTTAGCGGA
>JAJFGT010000126.1 GCA_021776015.1 Alphaproteobacteria bacterium | reverse complement strand
TTATTCTTTCTACCTCTCCCATTCTTTGTCCTCAAGGCATTGGAAATTCTTCCTCTTACAGAATATTACTCCATAATCTTTATCAGCCCTTTGGTTCTTATTATTGTTGCTTTTCTTGTCTTAAAAGAACCTCTTGAGCCCATAAAAATTCTTATGACTCTTATTGGACTTATCGGTGTTTTTATTGTTATTCAGGGAGATTTTGCACGACAGTGGACTGGCGTCCTCTATGCACTCCTAACAGTCTGTTCTATGACAGGGTTTTTAATCATATTAAGAAAAATACGCCATGAGGCCTCAATGCTCACGTTACTTTTTTATCCCGCGCTCATGACAACTCTTGTCTATATGCCTTTTGCCCTACTGAATCATCAAATGCCTACAGAATTACAATGGTGGCTGTTGATTGTAACGGGATTCCTTGTTTTCTTTGGCCAAGTGGGACATATCGTTGGCTATACTTATGCAACAAGCACAAGTACGATTGCCTCCTACCACTACACACAAATGATTTGGGGGATTATTCTGGGTTATTTAATCTTTGAACATATCCCCTCAGTATCAACATTAATAGGAGGGACTCTTATTATCTATGCGGGGCTTTATGTGGCCCTATTTACAAAAAACAATAATCCTAACAAATAGCCCTTAAAACTATTTCCAGAATACATTGACAAAATTCAAACTCCTGATTATATATTGCCGTATCAAAATAACAGATATTAAGGAGATTAAGTCATGGCATGCGGTATGGGAAGACATTTTGCAACATCAGGAGAACCTGGCCCCCATCAACCAAATGGCATGTCTCCACAGGATACCATTGCTCATGTATCTACCCTTGTCAGTAACATGGCTAAAGAAGGTAAAGAGAATCTATCAAAATTCGAAATTAAAGATAAAAGTCAAAATGTTACCTATTACAACCAACATATTCAGATGTTAGAAAGTTCTCTTACAGCACATAGCAATTCATTCAAAACTCTCCCTTACATTTTTTCTGCAGACGCAGCTCTAAAAATTCTAGATTTGTATTGGGAACATCATAAAAAATATACTGATACGATAGAGACACTGGATGCAAATTCCAAAACGGCAAGAGGAAGTAGCCAGGACTTTGATTTTAGCCAAGATTGTTCATCATATATTACAGCAGAATACCAAGCACTTAGAGCCTTGATTCCAAAAATCACTAAAACAGACTTTATGCATTTTATATCTGAGAATGAAAAAACTCTACAAAATGAACCCTCAGAAATTGATGACTTTAGATATATAGTTCAATATGTGGTGAAGGAAAGAATGAGTAACACCAACCCAGCATCTAAATACGGCTCTAGAGATAATACATAGGCTAATCATTAAATTCCTGTGTCTGCCTATCGGGACGCCCCTGTTCGATAGTATCCTCAAACAAAGAAGAATTTAGCTTTTTATCTTCACTTCGTTTATAGACGTACACCCCAAGAACAGAGAGGCCGACCGCCCATATTGTTCCTAAAGATTCCATAGCTTCAATAACGAGAGAAGCTTTATCGGTTTGAAAAATAATGACATACGCTAAAGCTAACATTTGTGCTGCCCATGTGATTGCAATCAAATAGCCAAATGTTGGACGCATTCGCCTTACATAGAGATCTTCAGAACTCACTTCTGTCCGTAGAGATTCATTAATCTGCTCAAGGCGTTTTGTATCTAAGACTGCCATTTTTTCAATATGAGCCTGTGCTTGTGCCATCTCTTCAGGCGTAATTTGTCCTTGTTTTAAAGCCCCAATCAAATCACCCAAAGCACTTGATGCGCCCTTTGCCAAGGGATGTTTTATATGTTTGAGGCCCTCTGAAACGGTCTTTATCAAAACAGGAATTCCTATTTGAGCCAATACAGGAGAAACCATTTAAACCTCCACTAGTCTGTAGAAAATATGATGCCCAATTGTCTCTGTTTTCTTTCTTATATCACTCCAACTTGCGGTTATATAATCAGCGTGATAATGCGTGGCACCTTTTGTGGGGTCGTCGATGAGGCTTAATAAGGCGCGTCGTGCGACCTGAATACATTTCACAAAATAAACATCCTCTGTACTCACAGAAATAACACGCTGATATTGTGGATCAGATTTATTCCAACAGCTAAATTGATAAGGCTTTTGACAGACTTGAATAATATCATTGCCCCACCAATATCCTCCCATTCTTTGAGAGAGCTTTACGCGATTAAGAATAACAGAAGCAACAGCCTCCATTCCTTCTTTTCCTTCACTCCGTGCCTCGCCCCAAAGAGTCCGTGCTAAGACATCAACTTCAAGCTCTTCATAAAATTGTGTCGCCTCTGGTTCTTCCGTTGGAACGACTTTAAGTGACATAAATTTTCTTATAAATTTCATCATGATATATACCTTTTTTAAGTTTTTACTTCTATTTAGATTTACACCCTCTTAGCATTTTTCTATATGTATTATATTTATTTACAGCTAAATTTTATGCATAAAAAAAGACGCTTTATTGCGTCTTTTTAGTATTACGAAAAAAATATTAACTTATCTGCTGAGCAGAGGAATGACGATTTTTTTAGATTGCGGAGCATTCCCAAAGCTAACTATAGGACTTTCTGTGGCTTTGGTATCCCAGCGCCCTGTCATAGCACGTATAAATGCAATGTTACGTGGATAATATGTACTATAGGATTTTGTTTTATCAGGATTTATATCTGCTTTATGTTCTTCTTCTAATCTGTATGCTCGAAAATTGAAAGCTTCAATAACCTCTTGTACGCTATCAAAATTGATCTTCTCCAGAATACGCTCATCAGATTGTCCTTGAAATGTATTTCCAGATCTATTTGTTCTCTTGCTGTGCTCCCATTTTGCAGTACAGCTATATACATCATACAAATTGCCTCCAACGGGTCTTGCCTCAACCCAATAATCACTCTCGTATCTAGCACCAGTCCAAACATTCTTTTTTAAACGAATAGACATTAGATCAAGGGCACTAGCCTGTGATGCATTAGAGTAGACTTGGCTTTCATCTGTATTCATGGTACTCGCCTATAAAATATGGAAATATAAAATCCACACTAACTTAACTTAAATACGATATCAATATATTTTTTATATTTACGTAGTGACATTAGTATTTTTACTTCTTTGATTTTAAAGCTTCTGTTTTCAATGCTGTGGTATCAAGCTTGGCTTCAATACGCAGGAGATGAGATGTAATACGCATCTCAAGCTCTTTTAGATCACTCGATTGAGCATAAGACTGTACAACATCCAGTCGAAACTCCATGAGAGCCTCTCGAATATTCTGAATAGCTCCATCAACATCATTTTTATTGCGCCAAAACAGCCAAAATAAACCACTTAATACCGGAATTTCAATGGCTGTTATCCACCAACTAAAACCCTCTATAAGGTTAAAATCCATTATTAATCTCCTATAATTTTATCTATGATTTATTCAAGTAACGTTT
>JAJFGT010000125.1 GCA_021776015.1 Alphaproteobacteria bacterium | reverse complement strand
GGGAGAGGTAGAAAGAATAAAATACGAATGATGTGAAGCTTGGGCTGGGTTACTTTAAGGCCAGCAATTCCATCTTTTCCTAAAATAATTCCCAGAAGAAGAGCCGCTGAGATTCCGTTAATGATTGTCGTTATTTGTGCTAAAGGCAGATCTTCGATCAAATATTTAGATAAAGCATCCATTATACTATAGGAAAGATAACCCCCACACACCATGAGGATAGCAAAGAGATCATGTTCTTTTTTAGAATGAGGCATATTTTTATCTATTGTAAAGGCCACACTTGCCTTTTCTTTCGTATTGTAAATAACGTTGTATAAAGCCCCGCATAAATAATGAGAGTCGCTCCAATTAATGTTGATGCAGAGGGGATATGTTCAAAAACTAAATAACCAAAGAGAATTCCCCATATGATTTGCGTATAATTATAGGACGCAACAATATCTGTCTTTGTTGCATATGTATATCCTATAATGACGCCAATACGCCCTAAAAAAACAGCCACACCACAGGCAATTAAAAGTCCCCATTGAAAATGAGTTGGGGGTTGAAAGCCAGAAACGGCAAATGGCATGTATACAAGCATGACAATAAGAGAAGGATAAAAGGCTATTTTTATAGCCGACGGTCTGTGTTTCATTTTTCTAAGACAAAGGGCTTCCCCTACAAGGCACATTACGAGGAGCATAGCATAAAGAGCACCAAGCCATTGTTCGGTAAAGTTTCCTTGAATAACAATAAAAACACCGAGTAATCCTATCAATATCATGACAATTTTCATCAACTCAAGAGGCTCTTTTAATATAAAAAAAGAGGCGAAAACAAGAAGAAGGGGAGTCATAAAGATAATAGGGTAATATTCTGTCAGAGGAAGAATCTCTAATGATTTCATATCTAAAAAAGGCGCTGGAATAAAGAATAGAAGATAGAGAATATAAAGTTTAGAGCGTGGAAATTTAAATCCTTTAAAACCATATTTTTTCCAAATAAGTCCAAAGAGAAGAGCAAGGGAAACAGCATTCATCGTCGTTGTAATTTGTGCAATGGGAAGCTCTGTGACCAAATATTTTAGGATAGTTTCCATGACGGTATAAAAAAAATAGCCGCCACATACCATAAAGATGGCAAAGGAATCGTGATCTTTTACATTTTTTTCTTTTGATGTTATCTGGTTTTTCTCTATCATCGACTAGAGGATCATACGGATTCGTAAGGAAAAATCAATCAGCTAAGGATATGTATTATGACGAATGTTCCCATTACGGTAGCAAGAGGAAATGGAATTGGCCCCGAAATTATGGCGGCGACGCTTGAAATTTTGAAAGAGGCGGGTGCACGTCTTACTATTGATGAAATTGAAATTGGAGAAGATGTCTATAAACGAGGCTGTTCAACAGGAATAGAACCTGCCTCATGGGAGACCCTTCGTAAAAATAAAATATTTTTGAAAGCGCCTATTTTTACACCTATGGGCGGTGGCTTTAAGAGCTTGAATGTCACGGTGCGTAAAACATTAGGGTTGTATGCTAATATTCGCCCTTGTCGGGCATATTCTCCTTTTATTCAAACACATCATCCTGACATGGATTTAGTGATTGTTCGAGAAAATGAAGAGGGGCTTTATGGAGGTGTTGAGTATAAATATACGCAGAATGTAACGGAATCTTTAAAGCTTGTTTCTCGTGCGGGATCAGAACGTATTGTACGTTATGCCTTTGAGTATGCTCGTGCTAATGGACGTAAGACAGTCACCTGTATGGTTAAAGATAATATCATGAAAATCTCGGATGGATTATTCTACGAGGTTTTTCAAGATATTGCCTCAGACTATCCAGAGATTAAAGCGGAGCGTTCTATTGTTGATATCGGTTCAGCCCGTGTGGCCGCACGCCCTTCTAACTTTGATGTGATTGTAACTGAAAATCTTTATGGTGATATTATATCAGATGTTGCCGCGGAAGTTTCAGGCTCTGTGGGGCTTGGGATTTCAGCTAATATCGGAGATGGATTCGCTATGTTCGAAGCCATGCATGGGACAGCACCTGATATAGCAGGACAGGGGATTGCAAACCCATCCGGACTGATTTTGGCGACAATAATGATGTTGGTCCATATTGGGCAGGGAGATGTTGCAGAGACCATTCATAATGCATGGCTCAAAACGATTGAAGATGGAATTCACACAGGAGATCTTTATAAAGAAGAAACGAGCCAACAGCGTGTTGGAACAGACGGATTTAAAAAAGCTCTTATTCAGAGACTGGGGATGAAACCTGAAAAACTCAAGCCAGTTTCCTATGACTCTAGCCAAGGCGCATTGACTATACCTCCATTAAAAGAAGATAAAGTTGTTTCTCGTGAACTGATTGGAACGGACATTTATATTTATGCTAAAAACAAAGATAAAGATGTAAATGGTTTTGCTCGTGAAATGCAGGCTCATCTTCTTGATGGGTTAGAGCTGTCCATGGTTAGCAATCGTGGAATGAAGATGTGGCCAGGAGATAGGGCTGAAAGCTTATGTTCGGATATGTGGCGTTTGCGTCTGAAGGGGACATCATTGCCTCTGGCGGGGACCCTCGTTGCACAACAAATCGTAAAGTTTGCAGACTCTGGATTTGATATTGTCAAAACGCATAATCTTTATCATTTCGATGGTAAAGAAGGCTTTTCTAAAGCACAAGGTGAAGGCTAGTCCCTAAGAGACAAGCCCTCGTTTTAATTGTTTCTTTATGAAGTCTCCAAAAAACCAAACAGAAGAGATCCCGGCACTTAAGAGAAGAGCTGTTAACATCCCGCATGTCCGAAGCCATGCATCCTCTTGAATGATTCCAAATACAAAGAGTCCTCCGCCTACAATAATTCCAGAGACAATAGAAACTGTTCCAACAAAACCATCATATCGTTTAAAAAGAATGCTTGAGACTGTAGGGGCAAAGGCAGCAAGGCGGAATGTTCCTGCGAAAAACCATAATGTAAGGATAGGGAGTCTGATAAACGCTAAAGCAAACCCAAGAACAGCTAGAACGAGCATGGCTTGACGGGCAGCTTTGACTTTATCTGACGATTTTGAGACCTCCGTGGCATAAAGTCCTCCAAAAGCACAAAAGGCACTATCAATCGTAGAACATAAGCCACACAACGCCATATAAACAAAAAGGATGATAAAGATAAAAGGCATTTTGCTGGCAATAAACTCAGCACCCGCAAGTTGAGGGTTGTCGGCAGTAAAACCACTGAGAGCAACCAAAACACCAAATGTACCCAGAGAGAATGTCACAAAGAAGTGAAGGATGGCTCCAATAGCGAAAGTTCTTCTCTCTAATCCTGCTTGAATAGCAAAGATCCGTTGCCATTGCTGATGGTCTGCAAAGATAGCAAAGAAGAGTCCAACCGCAGAAGCAATTCCAAACTGAATAAGCATATTTGTATCCAAAGGATCAAACGTTATGTTATCGCTTATATCTGGCAATGTATGGTAGGGAAAGGCAAACATTAAACATATAATGACGATGGCAATAAAAGCATATTGAAGGGCATCTGTGAGAATACTAGAGTGAAGCCCAGAGAAAAGAGAGTAGGCCAAAGGCAAAAGTGTCATGATGATGACGGTTGTCTGATAAGAAGCCCCCGTCACATATGTCAGTAACTCAGCTCCAGCTGTGAGTTGCAAAGCGAATATTATAGCTTGAAGCCCCATTTGCAAAGTTAATTGTGTTTCTCTAAATTTCCCCTTCTTTGTTTTCAGTGATTCAATGTAGGAAAACCCTTCTGGAATAGTTTCCTTGATTTTTGCGGCCACAAAACCAAAAAACATAAGAGCTAAAAGGTTAGGCAGAGAAAACCATGCCAGAGCTGAATATCCCCATTGATAACCAACTTGAGTTGAAACAAAAAGCGCTGGAGCCCATATCCAACTTGCTGCAATAGACATAGCCCCCAGAGTTCCTCCAACATTTCTATTAGCTGCCAAAAAACGTTCAGTGGTTTGCTTTCTACGTCGTTCAACAAAATAAACAAATGCCAGCATGGCAAGAGAATAGGTCAGAAGGTAAATCATGGGAGCGCCCCTTGTCTTTGTTTGAATATGGTTAATATTTTACAATCTAGGGTTCTTATATATTTTTTAAGAAATGTATGAAATACTGTCGTAACAGTACGACGACATGTGAATATGAGGTTTCAGGGTGATTGAAAAAATTCTTACAGATCTGGGTGTAGAAGGGGATGAAGCAAGAACCTATATGGCGTTGCTTGATCAGAAAAAACCTATTACAGCAGGAAATTTGGCAAAACAGATAGGTTTGGCAAGAGCTTCTTTGTATGGATTTTTAAATCGTTTGCAAGAAAAGGGGCTTATTCAGCAATCCATGCATGAGAGTGTGAAAACATTTTTCCCTGAACCTCCTCAAAAAATTGATTTACTTTTTAAAAATCATATTGAAAAGATGCAATCTTCTCGCAAAGATTTAAAGTCTCTTCTGCCTGAACTGGAAAAGAGAGCTGGGTTTTGTGCTGTCTCTCCACGCTTTTCTTTTTTTGAAGGCGTAGACGGTGTCCAACATGTTTTGAATGATATATTGATGTATCGTGATATTCCAACATCGGCATTTTGGCCAATCAAAGACACGATGGATATTTTATCTCCAGAATTTTTTCGATATCATAATATGGAGAGGATACGGAATAATATTTCTATTCGAGGCCTTTGGACAAAAAACAGAGTTGTTGATGTTCAAAAATATCCCTTTATGGGAGAAGGGACAGGCTTTCTAAGAGAGCTTAGAATGGTTCCTGATGAAATTGATTATACGATGGGATATTGGATTTATAAGAATAAAATTTTGTATCTATCCTCTCTACAAGAAAGCTTTTCTTTCATTATTGAAAGTGAAGAAATGGTTCAAACCGCTTTGACACAGTTTAACTTTATCTGGGAGCGGTCTGTAAAAATTAAAGCCCGAAATGAAAAAAC
>JAJFGT010000124.1 GCA_021776015.1 Alphaproteobacteria bacterium | reverse complement strand
CCTTAAAATAGTCATGTAGCTCATGTGGGGAAAGTGAACTTTTTTCTATATTGTCATAGAGAGCGCGATCGCGAATAAAGACAGCAATAAGAAAGATAGCAGAATCAATCTCAACAGGATTTGCTATAGTACTCTCATTTTCTACAGCCATGAATTGGGAAAAAACACGAAAAAAACATTCTATCTGCCGTGGATTAAAGTCAAAAGCTTTACAAATGTCAGAGATAGAGCCTAAAGTCCTTTTTTGATCCTCCTGTTTAAAGGGAAAATGTATCCCTAATGCCCTTTTCTCATCAAAGAAATCAGCAGAGAGATCCCCTAAAAAGGGCATTAAATCAACTTTTGTCAGCTCTGGTAATGAAACTTCTCGTGTTATAAATCGCCTATAGTAATTTTCGAAATCGATATCAGAGCCATATAATTGTCGGATAGAAACTTCTAATTGTTCTCTATTTACGGCTAAGACAAAACAGACCCCCTGCACAGAAAAAATATGTTTTATAGCTTCCAAAAACTTAACGGCATAATCTGGTCTCACACGATCTAGCTCATCAACAAAGATCACCAAAGGTTTTTTATCTGTTCTTTCAACATACTCACGCAATGCCTCTTTTAACTCCTCATAAGCCTTTTTTTTAAAAGAATAGCCTGCATATATTTTCTTACCAAGGGCTTTAATATTTCGAGACACGAGCTCGTCTTCTACTTTTTGCATGGTACGATAAGGATTTATCCCCGTAGTATGTGCAAGGACATCATTAGACATCAATGCGCCTGCACCAATAACTCCTATTAAGGTATTCTTTATTTTTTGATCATCTTTGAGCCCTTCAAGTAGTGCACTGATAATTGGAATTAGAGGTTCTTCATCAAAGTCCGTTTCCCAAGCATTAATACGAATCACTGTAGAGCTGGCTTCTAATTTATTTCCCCACATTTCTAAAAATGTTGTTTTTCCTGCTCCAAATTTTGCATTCAAACTAAGGACAAACGATTCATCGTAAAATGGAGAAAATTTATTAATGACTGTGGTTAAACGATCTGCAAAGCCCTCTCGGTCAAACCTATCATTAGGCTTGAATGTTTTAGATTCTTTTTCCAATTCAGCGCTCCTTCAATCTTCTAAAAGAAGTTAAACTTAGGCCTACATCAGTTTGATTTCAAATAAAAAATCAAAATACTTGAAGCTTATCAACAAACTAGCAATTTCATGGATTAGAAAATTTTCTAAAGGGTAATTTATTAGGTATTTTGCCTAAACAAGATAATATCACCATCTTGGACAATATATTCTTTACCTTCTTGACGCATCTTACCTGCCTCTTTAGCACCATTCTCGCCATTATACTGAACATAGTCTTCATATGAGATTGTTTCAGCTCGAATAAAGCCTCTTTCAAAATCAGAGTGTATTTTACCTGCGGCTTGTGGCGCTTTATCTCCAACAGAAATAGTCCATGCCCGCGCCTCTTTAGGGCCTACTGTGAAATAATCGCGGACATTCAAAAGCTGATATCCCGCTCGAATAATTTTATTTAACCCTGGTTCCGTCAATTCCATAGAGGCAAGAAGTTCCATTTGATCGTCTTTGGAGTCAAGTTGAGCAATTTCGGACTCAATAGCCGCACTCACAATCACAGATTGAGCACCCTTACTTTCTGCCATAGCAGATACTTTTTGTGTCCATTCATTCCCTAATTGAGCTTCTTCTTCTGCCACATTACAAACATAAAGAATAGGCTTAGAGCTCAAGAGACAGAGTGTTTTTGCCAAAGGAATCTCATCTTCAGACAGACTAACAGAGCTGGCAGGATTTCCTAAATCCAACGCTGCTTTCATTCTTTCCATGATATCCAATTGAGATTTACTTTCTTTATCTCCAGACTTTGCCTTCCGTGAGGCACTCAAAATTTGGCGATCTAAACTTTCTAAATCTGCCAGCATCAATTCAGTTTCAATCGTCTCTGCATCACGAAGAGGATCAATTGTTCCATCCACATGTGTAATATCAGAATCTTCAAAACAGCGAAGCACGTGGATAATAGCATCCGTTTCCCGAATATTAGCCAAGAATTGGTTACCCAGTCCCTCCCCTTGGCTTGCGCCTTTAACAAGGCCGGCAATATCAACAAACTCTAATTGAGAAGGAATAATTTTAGCTGACCCTGCAATTTTGGCAATTGCATCCAAACGCTCATCAGGCACCGCCACTTTTCCAACATTGGGCTCAATCGTACAAAAAGGGAAATTAGCAGCTTGCGCTGCCGCCGTTTGTGTCAGAGCATTAAATAAAGTTGATTTTCCAACATTAGGTAATCCCACAATTCCACATTTAAAACCCATTATCTATATTCCTTTTTTACTAACAATTTCTGCCATGCCTGTCATAAAATCATCATCTCGTCCATCAAGTATGAGATCTGTATATTTTTCTATTCCATATAAAACATCTTCAAGCCAACCCTGTTCTGACTTTGAAAAATCACTTAATACATAAGAGCTAACGTCATTCTTATCTCCACCCCTATCTTTAGGGTGTCCAATTCCCATCCTCACTCGCTTATAATCTTTTGTACCAAGATGCGCATCCAACGAACGCAAGCCATTATGTCCTGCATGACCGCCTCCTACTTTAATTTTCACTTTGGAGGGAGGCAGATCTAATTCATCATGAAATACAATAATTTTTTCTGGCGATACTTTATAAAATTGAGCGGCAGAGCCAACGGAACGTCCAGACTCATTCATGAACGTTTGAGGTTTCAAAAGCCCGACCTTCTGTTGTCCTATCAAACCTTCTGTATAGTGCCCCTGAAACTTTGATTTAAAAGCAGGAAAATGATACGCATTAGAAAGCACATCAAGTGCCATAAACCCTATATTATGTCTGTTATTCTTGTATGCCTTTTCTGGATTTCCAAGTCCTACCAGTAAAAACATGGGGCACTTCTCTTGTCAGGATATTAGTTAAAGACAATAAAATAAAAAATGAGGGATCAAAACCCCTCACTTACTTATTAAAGATAAATTACTTAGACTCTTCACTTGAAGGTGCTTCAGCATCAGCTTCAGCGTCCCCTTCTCCTTCAGCAGCATCAGCTTCTTCTGAATCAATCGGCTCATCAGCTGTTTTCGGTGCAATAATCGTTGCAATTGTAAGATCTCGCTCTTCTACTGGAACAGCTCCCTCAGGTAAAACAATATCTGAGAGCTTTAGAGAATCACCAATTTTAAACGGAGAAAGATCTAATTCAATAAATTCAGGAATGTCTGTTGCACTACACATCAACTCAACATCATGGCGTACAGTATTCAGAACGCCGTTCTCTGTTAATCCTACACAGTTTTCTTCATTAATGAAATGCACAGGAATAGCTACAGCAATCTTCGTTTTTTTAGAAACACGCAAGAAATCAATATGCAGCACCTGACTTGTCACAGGATGTAACTGAATATCTCGTGCCAAAACAGACATCTTGTCTCCAGAATTCGTTTCCATGTTACATATCATAGTAAACATATGGGCTTTATGATATTCCAACTCCACATCATGAGAGGAAAGGGAAATTAAAACAGGTTCTTTATGATCTCCATACACAACAGCAGGAATTTGTTTACTTCTACGCAATGCACGAGCTATCCCCTTACCGGCTCGGTCTCGAGTCTGCGCAGCTAATTTATATGTATTCGCCATGAATGACTCCTCAATTTTAGTTAATATAATTAATAATGCCCAACCTCCAGGGGTGCTAGACAGGACTAATAACCAGATTTACACACTATATGCAAGGATTTTATACGGTCAGAATATAATAAACAATCAGCACTTGTGTTATGTCCATTGACATACTCATAATGTTCGTTTATACTCGCCACAAGGATAACACCATAATATGAAATATGACAAAATATAACGACCATCCCTGCACTGCCCATTTCCAAGCTATTACACCTGTTGGCTTGCGAGGAATAGGTCCGTCGTTTGAGGCCTTAGCTCGAGAATCTCGCCCAGATGGTTCTATAGGGTTCCCTGGTAGCTTCCTACCTGACATAGAGGAACACAAAGCTCTATCTGATCTTTTCTATTCCATGCTTCATCAGGCCTGTGGGCTTGTCACTTCCGTTCTGAGTAACAATCAAAACATGGGGACAGTCAGTGTCAATTTAGATCAGCAAACACTCAACTCTCCCAAATTATTAGAGCGTATAGTTTCTCTTGTTGAGGATCACGGCGTTTCTCCTCAAAGCATTAAGCTTGAAATTCATGAAGAA
>JAJFGT010000123.1 GCA_021776015.1 Alphaproteobacteria bacterium | reverse complement strand
AAAACAGGCAAGATAACTGGAATTATTTATGATATTTCCGAAGATGTTGGTCTAAGATTAGATTTAAAAATAGAGTGGGTAGAAGAAACAGGTTGGTCAACTCTTATTCAGGGTCTCCTTACAAAACGTTATGATATGATTTGCACAGGACTATGGGCAAATGCCTCTCGTGCAAAATTCATTGATTTCGGAACACCCCTATTATATTCACCTCTTTATGCTGTTTCTAAAATCGATGATACTCGCTTTGATGAAAATATAGATATTTTAAATGATGCTAGTTATAGAATTGCCGTTCTTGAAGGTGAAATGTCTGAAATTATTTCACGACAACGATTTTCAAAAGCTAAACTAAACAATATTTCACAAGTTGCAGGCTATTCTTCATTATTAAAAGAGGTAGAAACAGGGAAAGCCGATGTTTCATTTGTAGAACCTTCCCTATTCTATGAATATGAAAAAAATAATAGAAAAATTTTGAAACTAGTAAATCAACAACCCATAAATGTGTTTTCTACAAGCCTTGGCTACCCTCGAGGAGAATATGAATTTAAAAGAATGATCGATATAACACTCAAAGAACTTATCAATGATGGCAGTATAAATAGAATTGTAAAAAAATATGAAGAGCACCCTCATTCATTTTTAACAACAATAACGCCTTATAAAATATTGCCATAGATACTGTTAAGGTATCTCTCTATCTAATTAAAGAAAAATGCCCAATACACCAATTCCACTAACAACAGCAGAAATTTTAGCTAATAACGCAAATAACTTATTACCATTATACTTATTAGCTGACTTCCATATAGGGAGCACCATAAATGCTATCCAAATAACATTAACGATAGCAAAAACAGGCCCTATTACTACTGCAAGTAGACTAAGAACTATGACACCTACAAAGTAGTATAGCCAAAAAGTATATACTAAGGGCACATCACCATTCCAAAGCTTATTCATACATCACCATTCCAAAGTTTATTCATAGTTGTTTTAATATCAATCATTATTATATAGAGTCGCAAGACGCTGAGGACAGTCTACAAAGTTATTTGATTTTTATCAAAACTTTCTCTAGAAATAACTAAGTTTAATTAGGGCACCTTTTTCTTATCATTTAGTAGAGAAAAATTAGTGACAGGCGACAAGCACTCCCATTTTGAATGGATTCTTTTACGTTCCTATTAAAAACACCCAAATTACCTCGTATGAGGACAGCTTGCAAAGACGGTGTTTTTGATTATAAATGATCAGATGCAGCGTGCAAAAATATTACACTTAATTCTTGGCCCTATCTTATTAAGCCTCATAATGTTGTTTCAGCCTCTTGATGGTTTTAGTCGAGAAGGATGGATTGTGATCGCAGTTGCTGCATTGATGATTACATGGTGGATTACAGAAGCAATACCACTTTCGATTACCGCACTATTACCCATTATTCTATTTCCTTTATTTGGCGTGATGACCATTAAAGAGACAACAGTGGGCTATGCGCATCCAGTTGTTTTCCTTTTTGTAGGTAGCTTTATCATTGCTCGCGCCATAGAAAAATGTGGGCTACACAAACGTGTAGCTCTCTCAATCTTACAACGAACAGGTAACCGAGCAAATGGCATTGTCTTTGGGCTGATGTTCAGTACAGCCTTGATAAGCATGTGGATGCCCAATACAGCTGCCGCTGTTTTAATGTTACCAATAGGATTAGCAATTCGTGAAATTGTTTTAAAAGAAATTAAGCAACACCCTGAAAAAAAAAAAAATTATTTTACCATTACAATGATACTCAGCATCGCTTTTGGGGCAAATATTGGTGGTATGGCAACGCTTGTAGGAACACCGACCAACGCTCTATTAGCAGCATTCGTCAATGATCAATTTGATATTTCTATTACCTTTTGGAACTGGCTGATGATTGGCTTTCCTTTTGCGACTATTTTGTTAATTTTGGGTTGGATTACTTTAACAAAACTTGTTTATCCAAATAAAATAGGGATGATCAAAAACGTTATCCCTCTTATTGATAAGGAAATCAAAAAATTAGGCGTGATGAAACAAGAAGAAAAGCTGACAGCATTTATTTTCATACTAACAGTTTCATTGTGGCTATTTAAAGGTCTTCTTCCCATTAACATTAGCGACACAAGTATAGCCCTTCTAGGTGCCGTTCTATGTTTTGCTCTTCCCGTAAGTTTAAAACAAACAGACTGGTCACTCCTTTCAGCAGATGACATTCCAAAGCTACCTTGGGGAATACTATTCCTTTTTGGAGGTGGCTTAGCCCTAGCAAATGCAATTCAAAATACTGGCTTGAGTGAACTCATTGCCCATACTCTTTCAACACAAGAGCATTTTCAAGCGTTTAGCTTGATTGTTCTTGCTCTCGTTATTATATTATTTATGACCGAGATTATCGGGAATGTACCTGTCATATCAGTTATGCTTCCTGTGCTAACAGGTGTGGCTATAGCGTTTCAATTAGATCCACTAATGGTGATTATCCCTGCTACCTTGGCGGCATCCTGTGCTTTTATGCTACCAACAGCAACACCACCCAATGCCGTTGTTTTTTCAAGCGGGCAAATTAAGGTTCTACATATGGTCAAAGCTGGGATTTTTATGAACTTGCTGTCTATTGCCATTCTTGCAGCATTAGTTTCATTTTGCTTTCCAGTATTGTTTGATGTCATTGGATTTAAATAACGCGACTGTCACGGGTTCAAATCCTGCTGCCCCTGCCATTTTTAAGTATTAACAGTAGACACTGGATGTGTTGTTGATGCTGAATGCCACCTGCATAAATTAATTCTTGACAAATAATTAAATATTACGTAAACATATTCTTATGAAAAATTATTTAATTCCTATTACATCAACCTTCTGTGCTTTGGCATTAATGTCTGCCTGTTCCGGTAATGATATCGATGAAAACCTTCCCAGTTATTATGTTGATGAGAAGACTTCACAGTGTTTTGCTCACTTTGCACCAGGAAACTACGCAGGTAGCATCAATATCATGAATGTTGACTGCACCCCAGAAGTTATTGAAAATGAAAGTATTAAATTAAAGCCCAGTTATTATGTTGATAAGAAAACTTCACAGTGCTTTGCTCACTTTGCACCAGGAAACTACGCAGGT